>JAFGTO010000083.1 GCA_016934095.1 Candidatus Glassiibacteriota bacterium | reverse complement strand
TTGCGGGTTGATATACCTCCAACTTGGGAGACAAACAGCTTTCAGGACGCACGCCCGGATCATTCATAAATTTCAGCAACGAGTAAGCCTTGTGCCATGCCAGCCCGCGCCCACCGGCGTTTTATTATGCACAAGACAAAGTCCTTATGAATTGAACGCCCGAGCGCCTGTTCCCGCCGTGAACTGCGGGAATAGCGAGCGAATAAAAAATAATCAAACACACCTTAACAATCGAAGAGTCCCTGCAGCTTGATGCGGGGACTCTTCAATTATCCGGGTTAAGAGAGAGCCTCTTTCCTACCAATCCGGGCGCTCCTGCTGGTCCGCCTCTTCCGCCTTTTTCGGCTTGTCCCACTCGTACTTTCCGGGCGGCCGCACTCCCTTGCCCACACGCTCGGTCAGCTTGTCGCCCAGGTCCTCACGGGCCAGCTCCGCCAGCCCCTGCAGCCGGGCGACCACCTCGGGGTGGCGGTCCGCCACGTCGGTGGTCTCGCCCACGTCGCTCTGCAGGTCGAAAAGCTCCAGCCCGATCTCGGCGCTGGAGTAAGGCTCGGGCAGGCCGCCGGTGCCTCCCGGCCTGCCGGCCATGGTGCGGTAGGCATGAGGGAAATGCAGCTTCCACCTGCCGCTGCGCACGGCACGCAGCTCCCCGGCATAATAGCAGTAGTAGACGTCAGTGGGTGTCCTGGCGCCGGGACGGGCCTCGATCAGCGGCAGGATATCGTGGCCATCGATCTTGTGCCCGTGCAGCCTGCCCCCCGCCAGCCCGGCCAGGGTGGGCAGCAGGTCCATGGTGGTGGCCAGCTCGCTGCTGACCGCTCCGGCGGGTATCCTGCCCGGCCAGCGCATGATGCAGGGCTCCCTCATGCCGCCCTCGAACATGGTGCCCTTGCCCTCCCGCAGGTCTCCGGCCGAGCCCGCATGGTCTCCGTAGCTCAGCCAGGGCCCGTTGTCCGAGGTGAAAATCACCAGGGTGTTTTCATCCAGGCCCAGCTCCCCGAGGGTTTTCAGCACCTGGCCCACGGACCAGTCGATCTCCATGATCACGTCCCCGAAAAGCCCTCTTGCGGACTTCCCCCTGAATTTCTCCGAGACGAACAGCGGCACGTGGGGCATGTTGTGCGCCAGGTAGAGGAAAAACGGCCTGTCGCGGCTGGCCTCGATGAACCCGACCGCACGCTCGGTGTACCAGGTGGTCAGTTGGCTCTGGTCGTCGAGATATTTTACCACCTGCTCGCCCTCGATCAGCGGCAGGGGCCCGAACTGGTCGCCTATGGTGGGGTGGTGCGGCCACATATCGTTGGAATAGGGCAGGCCGAAATACTCATCGAAGCCGTGGCGGGTGGGCAGGAACGGGGGCGCGTCCCCCAGGTGCCACTTGCCGAAGGCGGCCGTGGCGTATCCCTGCTCCTTGAGCATCTCGGCGATGGTCAGCTCGTCGGAGCTGAGCCCGGTCTCCGACTGGGGGAACAGGGCCCCCAGGATGCCCACCCGCTCCGGGTAACACCCGGTGAGCAGCGAGGCGCGCGAGGCGGAGCAGACCGCGGTGGAGGCATGGAAGTCGGTGAAGCGGATGCCTTGTTCGGCCATGCGGTCGAGGTTGGGGGTCTCGAACCCCCGGGCGCCGAAACAGCCGACATCGGCATAGCCCTGGTCATCGCAGAAAATGATAACGAAATTGGGCTTCCTCTGCGGCACGGGCCTGCCGCCGCAGCCGCCCAGCGCCATGCCCGCCAAGCCCGAGCTCAGCATTCCCAGGAAATCCCGGCGATTGAGACTGGTATTCATGGTGGCCCCTTTCCTCTATATTCCTACAGGATTTACGGTTGGTAGATCAGCTTTTTCTCCAGTGCTTTGTCGAGCATAGTCTTGTCCCATACCAGGTCCAGGTCCCGGTCCAGGGGGAAGCCGCCGATCCGCTCCCGGTCCTCATCCAGCTTGCCCAGCAGCTCGCCCCAGGCCGCGCTGAGCGCGGTCAGGTTGGGGTTGTGGGTGAATTTTTCCGGGTAGATAGAATTCCAGTAGTTTGTCAGGTAGACACCGTCGCGGACCATGAAATTAATCTCGCCGGCGCCCTTGCGGAAAAACATCCCGACCGAATAGACCCCGTCCCTGGCCAGCTTGTCCCCGTGGGTCCCGTCATCGTAAAGGCGCACCGGGATTTCCCCGTAGTAGCTCTTGCTGGCGATCAGTCCCCAGGAGTACTGCGGCGCATAGGCGAAATTGCCCCGGATGCACAGCGGCGGCTCGAAGGAGGGTATGGTCCTGGAGTCCACGCTGATCCTGACGCTGACCATATTTTCCAGGAACTCCCCGGCGCCCGGAACCGGTGCCCGGGCAACCGCCGGGTGCTCGACCGGGCTTATCTCGTAGCGGTGGGCCGCCGGCTTGTTCAGCCGGTGCTGGGCCTCGAAGGCCGCGCGCTCGGCCTGCTCCAGGCCGTGCACCGCCTCGGCGGGGGGATTGACCACGAACGGGGTGAAATCCCGGGGCGAGTATACCCCATCGAGCAGGACCCTGCGCCACTTGGTCCAGAAAGCGGCGTTCCTCTTTTCGGTCTCCTCGAACACCCGGTAGGCCTGTATCATCTGCGGGGTGTTGGGGTAGCGGCTCAGGTTGACTCCCTGCCCGAGCTGTGCGGCGCTGGCCACTTCGATCAGGCCGCCGTCGATCGAGATCCCGTACCAGCCGGTGTCCAGCCCGGTTACCTTGATTATGTCCCGGTCCCAGGCGCAGGGATAGTGCAGCACGCGCTGGATCAGCCCGCGGGTCGAGGGGTAGACAGGCAGCGGCAGGCGGGCTGCCCTGCGGGTGAAAGACACTTTCCGGGAGGTGGCTTTAAGGCCGGTAGTGGCGGCTTCCTGTTCGGAGACAACCTTGCCGGCGGCGGCATCGATCACGGTCTCCACGGTGCGCCGGAACCCCTGCATCCCATCCAGGATGCACAGTCCCATCTGGAACTGCCCGTCCACGTTGGGGTGCACTCCCTCGGCGGTGATCCGGAAGTCCTTGTCATAGCCATCGATCTCATCCAGCACCTGTTCCATCTCGAAATTCAGGTCCACGAACTTGAGTCCCAGGGACAGCGCCAGTTTCTGCAGCTCGTGCGAGAATCGGTTCAGGGCTTCGGGGTACCGTATGACCCGCATGTCATCGTACTTCTTGCGGAGGTTCCCCTCTTCGTCCTTATATTCGCCCACTTGCCCGGTAACCCGCTCCCAGCGGCACCTCAGGTCGAAAGGGGTGGGGGAGACCAGCATGACTTCGGCGCCGGAATGCTTCTGGAAGATCTCGATCTCCTTTTTCATGCTAGTGAGATAGGTCTCCAGCCGCTCCGGGTCGAACGGGCAGTAGCCGCCGTCATTCATCCCCAGCATGATCGTCACCTTGGTCGGCTTGCAGAGCTGGATGTCGCGCTCCAGGCGGGGGATATTTTTGGCCTCGTCCCCGCCCCAGCCCAGGTTGCAGAAATCGACTTTCCACTCCGGGTGAAAAGTCAACACGTAGTTCTCGATCATCCTGGGGTAGATCCCGTAATCGGTGATACTATTGCCCCAGAAACATACCACGTCGCCGTCCCGGATGAAAAAATCCTCGCCGGCGAAAGCAGCGGAAACCGACAGCATGAGGATGAAAACCGCCTTTTTCAGCATGGCACGCTCCTATGAATGGAAAAAAGTGTGAAGATGCAGGAACCTCTGTGAGCCAAGACTATTATCCGGATTAATTTCGATCGGGTCCGAGCCGCAGCATTTCCTCGCAGGCGGTCATGACCATATCGACAGTGATTCCGCTCATGCAGCGGAAATGCCCCAGGGGGCAGTTTCTGGGCCCGTGCTCGCTGCAGGGCCGGCATTCGAGGCTTTTTATTTCCACCACCCGGCAGCGCCCGGACAGCGGGGCGAAGCCCAGCTCCGGAGTGGTCGCGCCGAAAATAGCCACCGCAGGCGTATCCATGGCCCAGGCGATATGCATCGGCGCGCTGTCGCCGGTAATCACCAGGTCGGCCTTGCGGATCAGGGCGGTCAGGCCGCGCAGGTCGGTCATTCCCACCAAGTCCAGGAACTCGCACCGGCAGGCGTCGGCAACCTTATCGGCCTGGGCCCGGTCCAAGGGGCTACCGACCATGATCACCCGCGCCGCATGTGCCGCTGTCAGCAACTCGATCAAACCGGCGAACCTGTCGGCGAACCACTGCTTGGTGCCCCAGACCGAACCAGGGGCGACTATCACCAGCGGCCCGCGCCCGCGCGGCAGGCCCACGCCCAGGTGGCCGAAAACGTGGTTGGCTTCCTCGCCGGTTACCGGCAGCACGGGTTTCCGGGAAAGTTCCCCCAGCTCTATCCCCAGCGGACCGAGCAGGCTCAGGTTGCGTTCCGTCTCGTGGGCCCCGGGTCTTCTCTTCGCCAGGTGGGTATACAGCCAGGAGGCGGAGCCGTGCTGGAACCCCACACGCACCGGGATCCCGGCCAGGGCCAGCAACATGGCGGTCCGGGCGCTGCGGTGGGCCGCAAACACCAGGTCGAAGCTTTCCCGGCGCAGCCTGGCGGCGGTTTTCAGCATGCCCCAGGTCCCCTTGTCGCGACCGTGCTTATCGTAGACAATCAGGCTGTCGAGGTAAGACATGCCGGCCAGCAGGGAAGCTCCGGCCTCGGTAGTGCAGAAAGTCAGGCTGGCGCCGGGAAAGCTCTGGTATGCGGCACGGATCAGCGGAGTGGTAAGAACTATATCGCCGGGAAAGGCGCTGTTGAAAATCAGGATCCTATCGAATCGGGCCGGCACGCTTATAATCCTCTTCCGGGCTTTTTCCCGCCAGCGGGTCAGCTTATTTCGGGGTCATGATCGCCACCGGCAGGATCATCTCCTCGGGCGAGACTCCCCCGTGAAGGAAACTGCCGTAATAGCGGCTCTGGTACTCTCGCAGCTTGGTGGGATAGACGAAGTAATAGTCTTCGAGGGCGAACATGTAGTGCACGTTCAGGCCCAGGTAGGGCAGCTTGGCCCGGCGGGCATCCCGCACCATGAAAGTCACCGGCTCTTCGCTGGAGATATTGTCGCCGAACTTGTAGCGCAGGTTTGTCGAGGCGTCCCGCTTGGCGTACACGGTTACCGGCCTGGTGCAGTGCACGCTGCCGTGGTCGCTGGTAAGCACCACCGGCACACCGCAGCGGGCGGCTTCCTGGAGAACACCGTAGAGGCTGCTGTGGCGGAACCAGCTGAGGATCAGCTCGCGGTAAGCCTGCTCGTTCGGCGCGATCTCCAGCAGGATCTCCGACTCACTCCGGCCGTGGGTAAGGATGTCGATGAAATTAAAGACCATGGCGGTGATGCCGCGCTGCATCAGCGAGGGTATCTTCTTCACCAGACGCGCACCTTCTTCCTTGGTAAAGACTTTTTCATAGCGGGGCGGCGCTTTGACATCCACTCCCAGGCGCTCGAGCTGAGCTTCGAACAACTCCAGCTCGTAGAGGTTCAGGCTGCCCTCGTCATCCGAGCCGACCTGCCAATACTCGGGGAACCTGTCGATTATCTCCTGGGGGAAAAGCCCGCTGAACAAGGCGTTCCGCGCATAAGGCGTGGCGGTGGGCAGGATGGAGAAATAAGTCTCGCGACGGATGTCGAACAGCTCCGAGATCAGAGGCGCCAGGTGGAACCATTGGTCCATCCGCAGGCAATCGACTATAATGAAGATAACTGCCTCGCTTTCGGCTATCATCGGCAGCAGGAACTGCCTTACCACATCCACGCTGAGCGAGGGCCGTTTCCCCTGCGTTGCGCCCGGCCATTCCAGGTAGTTGTTGGTCACGTAAATCGAAAAGTCCCTTCTCCACTGGTGTTTCAGCTCGTTGAGCAGTCCGGCCAGGCCCTGCTCCCCGGTCTCCGCCAGGCGGCTTTCCCAGAGGATCAGCTCCGTGTAGGTTTCGGCCCAGTCGCGCCAGGTAAACAGGCCGCTGCGGCGGTCTTCCAACTCCCGGAAGCGGGAGACAAAGTCCTGCGCGGTACGCTGGTGGCGGATCCGCGAGCCTTCCAGCAGCCTCTTACAGACCGAGAGGACCTGGTTCGGGTTCACCGGCTTGACTATATAGTCGTCCACCCTCTGGCCGATAGCCATGTCCATCAGGTGTTCTTCCTCGCTCTTGGTAACCATAACCACCGGCACATCGGGCAGGATTTTCCTGATCTCGGTAAAGGTCTCGATCCCGCGTTTTCCCGGCATCTGCTCATCGAGCAGGACCAGGTCTACCGGGGCGCTGCGCAACATCTCCAGGGCATCGTCCCCGTTGGAGGCGGTCTCCACCAGGTAGCCTTTCTGCTCCAGGAAGAGGATCTGGCTCTTCAGCAGCTCGACCTCGTCATCCACCCAGAGGATTTTTTTGGATAAATCGTTTGACATCTAAATTGTCCCTTATCTAAATTTAGGTTGCCCGCTCCGACTCCGGGCACGAGTTTTCAGCGAACGGCTTTTTACCGCGGGTGCCGGGGGATTCCGCTTTCCTGCACACCCCCGGGGGAAAAGCGTTCATTATCGATGCCACTCATATTAGAACTCAGGCCCTCAATTGTCAATGAAGCCTTTCCTGGGCCGAGCCGAAAAGAGAGCCTTCCGCTGCCGACCGAGCCTTCCATACTGCTGGTGCGGTTCAGCTCCATCGGGGACGTGCTGCTGACCACCCCGGTGATCCGGGCAGTGCGCCGCCGCTGGCCCGGGTCGCGTGTCAGCTTCCTGGTCAAGGACACTTTCGCCCCCCTGCTGGAGGGCAATCCATATCTCGATGAGATAATCCCTTTCAGCTCCGGCGGCGGAGTCAGAGAGCTCATGAGCCTTTCCGACAGCCTTAAACGGAAGAGGCTCTTCCTGCTGGCCGACCTTCACGACAGCCTGCGCAGCCGCTTGCTGCGGACCCTGGTCCCTGCCGTGGAGACAGTTGTCTACAGCAAGCAGTTGTGGAAAAGGTCGCTGCTGATTTACGGCCGCCTGGATTTATTCGGCGAGCGCATCCTCAGCGTGCCCGAGCGGTATGCGAAGCCGCTCGCGGGATTGGGAGTCGAGCTTGACAGCGCTCCCTGCGAGCTTTACCCGGGTGAGCGGGAGCGGGACCTGGCATTGGAGAAGATCCGGGGGTGCTGGCCGGCGGGCAACCGCCTGCTGGCGGTTGCGCCGGGCTCCGCCTGGCCCACCAAAAGGTGGCCGCCGGCCAGCTTCGCCGCCGCGGCTGCCGGGCTGGCGCAAAGCTACGGGCTGAAAGTGCTACTGCTCGGCAGCGGGGATGACTCCGGGGCCTGCCGGGCGGTGGAGGATGCCCTGGACCGCAGGGTAGAGCGGCTGAACCTGGCCGGGGCACTGCCGCTGGCCGCTTCTGCAGCGGCCGTGGCCCAGAGCAGCCTGCTGCTCACCAATGACACCGGCCTGATGCATGTCGCCACCGCGGTCGGGACTCCGGTGGTGGCGGTGTTCGGCTGCACCACCCGGCACCTGGGCTATTTCCCCTACCGGTCAGAGGCCGCCAGGGTGGTGGAGGCCGAGCTCTGGTGCAGGCCCTGCACCCATAACGGCAGGAGGCGCTGCCCGCTGGGACATTTCCGCTGCATGAAAAGTATCGGGCCGGAAAGGGTGGCAGAGGCTGGGGCGGAGCTGCTGGAACAGGCAGGGAAGACACCGGGCACGGAAGAAGATAAACCGGGAGATATTTGTTAAAAGAATGATTGCCGTGAGGTTATCCCAGTTTTTGATCGACTTGTTATACAAGCACGCCACAAGCAAGACCACCTTGCTGCGGCTGGTGCTGACCGTGCTGGCAGGCGGATTTTTCCTGGGCCTGGTGGCCGTTTTCGTGCTGGCCGGCATCTGGGCCGACCGGCTGTCAGGTCTGCCGGCCCTGCCGGATTGCCCCTGGACCCTGGTCCCCGGCATCGCCCTGGCGGTCCTCGGCCCGGTGCTGATGTTCTGGTCCGCTTTCAATTTCTTCAGGGTGCGGGGGACCCCGGTGCCGCTGGCCCCCCCGCCCTGCCTGGTCTGCCGGGGCCCTTACGCCCACGTGAGGAACCCGATGTTGAGCGGCCTGTTTTTCCTGCTCTTCGGGCTGGGATTCCTGCTGCTCTCGGTCTCGCTGGTTTTCGTCTTCACTCCGGTCTTTATCCTGCTGAACTATCTCGAGCTGAAAAAGGTCGAGGAGCCGGAGCTGGTGAAAAGGCTCGGGCAAGACTACGTGGAGTACCGCAAGAGGGTGCGGATGTTCATTCCCCGGCTGAGGCCCTACCGCAAAGACCCCGTCAGCCCGCAAGGCTGACTCCCCGCAGGGGGGGTGAGTCATTCCCCCGGCAGCCGGCTGATCGTCAGCGACTCCAGCGGCTCGTCGAACACCGCTTTCCGCACGTAAAACCCGAAAAAGCCGTCGGTCGCCGGGACACTCTCCGCAGTAAAAGAGAACCCGCAGACAAAGTTCGCCGCCAGGTTGTCGGCCCACAGGTTGTAGACCTTTACCTCCGCCGGGTCGGCCAGGACCAGGTATTTCTCCCCGCGGTAGGCGGCAGCGGGAAAGAGCTCGGCGAACCGGGCGCTGCTGCGGCCGGTAGCGGGGTCTGGCGGGCCGATCAGCAGGGCGTCCCCGGTGCGGAAGAAATAGCTGTCTCCGGCCTCGAAAACACCCGAGCCGTCCTGCTGCCAGAAAGGCCCGGCCTCAGCGGGCGCCCCGGCGAAAGAGATGTTTGCGTACTGAGTGTAGCTGTCCAGAAATTCCTGCCACAGCCGGGGTGCGGGCAGGTCGTTTTCCGCGATCGCCGTGCCGGAGACAGACCCGAGCGGGCCGCTGTACTTGCGGTACAGGCCCAGGTAGCCTTCCAGGCCCAGGGCCTGCAGCAGGAAGAGGCTGTACAGCCCGCTCACCGGGTAGGACATGCTGGGGTCCTGTGCGGCGAAACTGCCGGGGTCGAGCAGCTCGCGGTAGTCCTGCAGGCCGGAGCGCGCCAGGAAGTACCCCAGGTCGTGGATGACCCCGGGTTCCTTGCCGCCCCTGCCTCCCAGGGCCACGGCCAGGCCCTCCTGCAGGAAAGGATGGGTATAGAGGTCCGGGTCCCGCAGCTTGAAATTGACCAGCAGGTGCACCAGCTCGTGGTAGTGGCAGTTGAAAGTGGTGGCCACGTAATCGTAGGCCAGGATACCCATGCCGCGCGAGCGGAACCCGGTAAGCAGCTCGATCTCGTCCTGGTCTGCACAGCGGAAGCAGATGATTTTCCCGCTTTCCAGCCGCTGCTTCTCCTGCGCCGTAAGCTCCAGCCCCTCCAGCACCGCTTCCAGGAAGCTCTCCAGCCGGTCCGCGGCATAGCTGTTGAACCCGGTGGTGTCGCTGAGATAAAACCTGAAATAGCGGGTCTCCCGCTGCGGCCAGTTGCGGGCGTGGTAGAACAGCGGCGAGACCAGGAGGCCTTCCCGTAAATAATATGAGCGCGCGCAGTCCTTTTGCGGCACTCTCAGGCTGAGGAGCGAGAAATTGTCTTCCAGGGACCGGACAGAGACAGTACAGTCCAGGCTGCCCTCGAGGATCCCGGCCTTGATCTCCGGCTCGAGGTCATAGCCGATCAGGAACTTGTGCTTTACCGAGCGGTAGGTTGTGCCGAGCCGCTTAGCCAGGGCCAGCTCCGCGGGCAGGACACAGTCGTCCAGGGAGTCGCTGCCTGCGGCCAGCAGCCTGACAAAACGCCCGGCCGCCTCCTGCGACAGGCCGCGGGCATGGAGGGTCAGGGGGAGGAGGAGCAGCAGGGCCGTGCAGCCCGCACACGCCTGCATCAGACGCAGAGACAGCCGGGTTGACTGGCAGAACCGGTTATGACGGAAGTTTTCCCGGGTCATCCTGATGCCTGGCTACCTGAAAATAAAACTTTCAATCTTCTCCGGCGGGACTCCCCCGCTCAGCAGGGGCCCGGTAAAGCGCTGGTGGGTCGGGTCCAGGTAGGCCCTGACCAGCTTGCAGCCGTCCCGGCCTGGAACCAGGGTGCTCGACCGCGGCCGGGCGGGCAGCAGCACCGTGTCCCCCTTTTGCACCTGGACCCCGGCGCCGTTCTCGTCCGTAATTGAGGCCGTGCCCTCTACCGCGGTCAGCACCACGAAACTCGCGCCTTCGGTGTCCTGGCGGCAGGCGCTTTCCAGGTCCAGGACTTCCACCGAAAAGTAGCGGCAGGAGCACATGTGGGTGATCCGGTTGCGCCCCTCCAGCCGCGGGATACCCTCGAGCTTGTCCGGCGAGTTGTCGGAGAATTCGATCACCTCCATGCCTTTCTCGAGGTGGGTGGGCCGCGGCTTGCCGTCGGCGCCCACCCGGCCCCAGTCGAACAGGCGGTAGGTCATGTCTGAGTTCTGCTCGATTTCGAGGATGACCGTGCCCTCGCAAATAGCGTGCACCACTCCGGTGGGCATGAAGATGAAATCGCCGGTCTTCACTTCGTAGCGGCGCACCATCTGCTCGATCCCGCGACCGCTTTCCAGCCCGGCGCGGAACTCCCCGGGCCCCGTGCCGGGGACCAGGCCCCGGATCACCGTGGCTCCCGGATCGGCATGGACCACGTACCAGCACTCGGTCTTGCCGTTCTCCTGGTCGTGCATTCTGGCATAGGAGTCCGGCGGATGTACCTGCAGCGAGAGCAGCAGGCTGCTGTCGATAAACTTGGTCAGCAGCGGGAACTCTTCGTCCGGACCGGGCCGGAGGCCTGTCAGCTCCAGGGGACGTGCCTTGAAGAGCTCATCCAGCGGGGTCCCGCCGAGCGGGCCGTTCAGCACGTGGGTGATATCGTCCCGGTAGTCCGAGAGCTCCCAGCTCTCGCCGATCAGCTTGCCCGGGGGAAGCTGCTTGTTCAGCAGCTTTTCCATCTTACGGCCGCCCCAGATTTTTTCCTTGAAGACCGGGGCCAGCAGCATCGGGTAAAGCGGTTGTAAGGCCATTAGTCAGGTATCCTTCTCACTGTGATTGACCGTGGGCCGGCTCTCAGGACCCGGGATCTCTTCGGCCACCAGCTCCCCGATCGCCTCCAGCAGACTCTCGCAGCCGGTGCCCTGCACCGCAGAGACAGTTATCACCTGCTCGCGGGCCACTAGGCCCCCTAGCTCTTGCAGCAGCCCGGTCGCCATCTGTTTCTGCCTGCCGCGGCCCAGCTTGTCCGCCTTGGTGAGCACCACCAGCGCAGGGATGCGGCTGGCCGCCAGGTATTCGAGCATCAGGCGGTCGGAGTCGAACAGTTTATGGCGGATGTCGATCAGGCTCACCACACCCCGCAGGCCCCGGCTCGACCCCAGGTAATTCTCGACCGTTTTCCGCCATCTCTCTCTTTGTTCCAGCGGCAGGCGCGCGTAACCGTAGCCTGGGAGATCGACCAGGTAGAAACTGTCGTTCACCTTGAAAAACTGGATGCTGCGGGTTTTACCGGGGGTCGAGCTGGTGGGAGCGGTTCTTTTCCGGCCGGCCAGGCGGTTGATCAGCGAGCTCTTGCCTACATTGCTCCGGCCGGTGAAAGCCACCTGGGGCAGGTCGTCCGGAAACTTGTCCTTCACGCTCCTGAATACTCCTGCCGGTTCGAAAGAACGGATTATCATTTATACCGATTTTATATCAGGGATAGGAGAAACCGGTTCTTTAAAACCAGTAATAAAAACAAATCCCCCTTGTTTTCCCCCTTTGTCAAAGGGGGAACTTTTTTTCCTATACAATCGCCTAACACTCTTATAGGCAACCTGTTACTCCCTCCTTTCGCAAAGGGGGGGCGGGGGGGATTTTTCCAGAAAGAAAAACTCGTCTTTTTTATCATCAACGAATTAAAAAATGTGTATTCTATTTTTTGGATTGGCTTCCCCCTGGAAGGTACGCTGCCGTGCCGGGAGTGTGCTGTCGGGGATCCCCTGCGGCGAGGCACCCCCCGGCGGGATCAGTGCCTGTAGGGACTGACCGGCTTGGTCCGCCCGCTGTCCACCGGCACGAAGGCGGGGGTTAACGGGCCGGGAGCGGGCAGTCTGCCCGCCAGGGCTATTTCGAGCACCTCGTCCATAGAGTCCACCAGGCGGATTTTCAGTTCTTCGCGCACCTCGTGGGGCAGGTCGGCCAGGTCCTTTTCATTCTGCCTGGGCCAGATGACAGTTTCCACCCCGGCCCTGAGCGCGGCCACCGATTTCTCGTTCAGCCCCCCCACGCCCAGGACCCTGCCACGCAGGGTTATCTCGCCGGTCATGGCCACGTTCCGCCTGACCGGGATGCCGGTCAGGGCGCTGACCATGGCAGTGGCTATCGCCACCCCGGCCGAGGGGCCGTCCTTGGGCGTGGCCCCCTCCGGCACGTGCACGTGCAGGTCGATCTTGCGGTAAAAGTCCTCTTTCAGCTCCAGCTCATCGGAGCGCGAGCGCACGTAAGTCAGGGCTGCTTCCGCCGATTCTTTCATCACGTCGCCCAGCTTGCCGGTCAGGGTCAGGCGTCCTTTACCGGCCACCGGGGCTACCTCGATCCCGAGGATCGAGCCGCCGGCCCCGGTCCAGGCCAGGCCGCTGGCCAGCCCCACCCGGTCGCCGCTTTCCAGCTCGGTGTCCAGGTACTTGGGCACGCCGAGGTATGCCTGCAGGCGGGAAGGGGTGATCCGCAGCGGCAGCTTGCGCTTGCGCCGCACGGCGAACTTGCGCGCAGCCTTGCGGCAGATCGACCCGAGCTGACGCTCGAGGCTGCGCACGCCGGCCTCCCTGGTGTAGCGCTCGATCATGGCGTTGATCGCCTCATCGGTAATCACCAGGTGGCCGGGCTCCAGCCCGTGTTCCTTGAGCTGCTTGGGCCAGAGGAAGCGCCGGGCGATCTCGCGCTTTTCGCTGAGCAGGTAGCCGGGCAGCAGGATTATCTCCATGCGGTCCTTGAGCGGCTCGGGGATCATCTGGATAAAGTTGGCCGTGGTGATGAACATCACTTTCGAGAGGTCGTAATCCACCTCGATGTAGTGGTCGACAAACTGGTTGTTCTGCTCGGGGTCGAGCACTTCCAGCAGCGCCGAGGAAGGGTCGCCGCGGAAATCGGAGCTCATCTTGTCCACTTCATCGATCAGGATCACCGGGTTGATCACGCCGGCGCGCTTCATGGCCTGGATTATCTTGCCCGGCAGGGCCCCGATATAGGTGCGGCGGTGTCCGCGTATCTCGGCTTCGTCCCGTACGCCTCCCAGCGACAGGCGCACCAGCCTGCGGCCCAGGGCCCTGGCGATCGACTTGCCCAGCGAGGTCTTGCCCACTCCCGGCGGCCCCACAAAACAGAGGATGGGGCCCTTGAGCTCTCCCACAAGCTTGAGCACCGCGATAAACTCGACTATCCGCTCCTTGACTTTTTCCAGGCCGTAGTGGTCTTCGTCCAGGATCCTGGCCACCGTGTCCACGGACAGGCGGTCCCGGGTGTTCTCTTTCCAGGGCAGCGAGAGCAGCCAGTCCAGGTAGTTGCGCACCACTGTGGCCTCGGGGCTCATCATGCTCATGCGCGACAGCTTGGAGATCTCTTTTTCCGCCTTCCTGCAGACTTCGGCAGGCAGCTTCTTCTTGGCGGCCTGGGCCCGCAGCTCCTCGATCTCGTCGTAGCTGTCATCATCCTGGCCCAGTTCCCGGTGAATCGCCTTGAGCTGTTCCTGGAGATAGAACTCGCGCTGGTTCTTGAGGATCTGCTTCTTGACATTGTCGTCGATCTTGCGCTCGAGACGCAGGATTTCCATTTCCGCGCTCAGGTACTGGCAGACCAGCTCCAGGTGGCGGTAGAGGCCGGTGGATTCGAGCAGGCTCTGCTTGTCCGACATGCGGATCAGCAGGTGGCCGGCCATCATGTATCCCAGCCGCAGCGGGCTGTCGATATTGGCCGTGGCGGTCAGCAGCTCGTCCGGCAGCCTGGGATTGAGCCTGACATACTCCTCGAACAGGCGCAGGGCCCTGCGGCTCAGCGCCTCGAGCTCTTTGGAGCCGGCCGCATGGAACGGCAAGGTTTCGAAGCGGACGCGAAGGTAGTCTCTGGCAGGCAGGTGCCTCTTGACTCTCACCTTTTCCATGCCCTCGACCAGGATCTTGAGCGTTCCGTCCGGCAGGCGCACGGTTTGGAGAATACGGGCGATCACGCCGACCCGGTAGAGGTCGGAGCCGGAAGGCTCCTCGTTCTCGCCGTCGATCTGGGCCAGCAGGATAATCAGTCGGTCGCCCAGCATTGCGGTCTCGATCCCGGCCACCGAGCTGGGACGGCCCACCATCAGGGGGATCACCATGTAGGGGAAGACCACCACGTCCCTGAGGGGTAATACCGGCAGGACATCGGCGGTGCGGTAAACCTCGTCGTCCTTGATAAAAGAGATCGTTCGATAAGTCATCGGACTTAGCTGCCTTTCAAATAAAACGGCCGGTCGCGGGTAAACATCTGTCGCCAGACCGACCGGGATTTTGCGACAATCCGGCTCGCTGCCGGCACATTTCCGGAATAATCAGGCCAGTCTCCTTACTATACCCCGGCGAGGGCCTGGAGTTCGCCCTCAGGGAGCCAGCTTGCGTTCTTCCTTGGGAAAGGCCCGGATCAACAGGAACGGGTTGTCCTTGATCGTGCCGGAGAGCTGTTTGAGGTTCCGGCTGGTCTCGCTCAGGTTGTCGAGCAGCTGCTGGAGATCGCCGGAGTTGCCAAGCATCAACCGGTCAACGTTCATCAGGGTGGTGTCCACCCCGGCCAGGACCACCCTGGCCTGTCTCATCGTCTCCCCGGCCTCGTCCAGCACAGAGAGAATCCTGGTATCTCCCTCGGCCACCAGGGCATTGACATTATGCAGCAGCGTATCCAGCGATTCCACGGCCCTGCGCGTGCGGGCCAGGGTGGTTTTCAGCTCCGGGGAAGCTTCCTTCAACAGGTTGTTGACTCCCATAACGATCGAGTCCACCCGGGCGAGATTGGTCGGGTTCAACAGCCGGTTCACCCGGCCGAGGACCACTTTCAGGGTATCCCCCACGTCGCCGACATGCTCCATCACCTCATCCATGGTGGTAAGCTCCTTGCTCTTGATCAGGTCCCCCGGTTTCAACAGGGGAGCCGGCTCGGGGTTCACCTCCATCTCGAGGTGCTGCTCGCTGGTGATCGAGATAGAGCTCAGGAAGGCTACCGTATTGTACTTGATCGGCAATCCCTTTTCCACCTCGAGGGTCAGCTCCAGCAGGCTTTCTTCATGGTCCAGCAGTCTTACACCGCTGATCTTGCCCACCAGCATACCGCTCATGCGCACGGGCGAGCCGACTTCAAGGCCGCCTACATAGTTCAGCCGCACACGGTAATAGTCCAGTTCCTCCCAGAACCTGGAGCCGGTGATCGCCACCACGAAAGCGGTGAAAATTACCCCTGCGATGATAATCCAGATCCCGGCTTTGATTTCCGAGGAGCGATAGCGCGCATATTTTGCCATGAAACTCTTCCCGTTGAGAGGTAGTAGGCCCGGGCGAGGCGGAAACCTTCCCGGAAATTATTAACCGGTATTATACCACTGCGCTGGGGAGGCCGAAACTCCGCGATGCTTTTAGAAAGAGTCGCTGGTCAGGGCGCGGACATACTGGCCGGATTCCTCTTCGTGGTGCTCCTCCGGCCGCCGCTCGATGAACTGCCGGACCCTCTCGTTGTCGCAGGCCCTGAACTCCTCCACTGTCCCGCAGAACATTACCCGGCCGTTGTGCAGCATCAGCACCCGGTCGGCGATGGTGTACATCGATTCCATCTCGTGGGTGACCACCACGATAGTCATGCGCAGAGCCTTACTCAGCTTGATAATCAACTGGTCCAGGCCCGCTCCCACTATCGGGTCCAGGCCGGCCGAGGGCTCATCGCAGAAGAGGATCTCCGGGTCCATCGAGATTGCCCTGGCAAAAGCGGCGCGCTTGCGCATCCCGCCGCTCAGCTCGCTGGGCAGGTAGCTTTCGAAACCCGACAGGCCCACCATTTCGAGCTTGATCTTGGTCATGATCTTGATGGTGGATTCTTCGAGCTTGGTGTGCTCGCGCAACGGCAGCGCCACGTTGTCCCCGATGGTCATCGAGTTGAACAGGGCCGAACTCTGGAACACCACTCCGACCTTGCTGAGGATGCCGGACATCTCTTCCTCTCCCATTACGGTGAGATCCCGGCCCTTGATCATGATCCGGCCCGAAGTGGGCCGCTCCAGCCCGATAATGTGGCGCAGGAGCGTGCTCTTGCCGCAGCCGCTGCCGCCCAGAATCACCATGGTCTCGCCCCGGCGCACCTGGAAGTTCACCCCGTCGAGCACCACCCGATCGTCATAGGAAACCATCAGGTTTTCGATTTCGACTATGTTCTCCACCACTTCTTCCGTATCCATCGGAGCCTACCAGAGGAAATAGAAAAGCGCCGTGAAAAAAGAGTCCGCCAGAATAATCAGGAAGATCGAGACCACCACGCTCTGGGTGGTTCTGCGGCCCACTCCCTCTGCTCCCCCCTCGACTTTGAAACCCATGTAACAGCCGGTCAGCCCAATCAGCAGGGCGAAAACGAAACTCTTGATCAGCCCGGTAATCATGTCCTTGAAAACCAGGGCGAAAATAGTCCGGTTAAGGTAGCGGGTAAAACCGAGGTTGAGGCTGAGGACCGCCATGCTGAAACCGCCCGCGATGCCGATGAAATCGGCGAGGACAGTCAGGCAGGGCACCATGATCGCCAGGGCGATCAGCTTGGGCACCACCAGGAACTTGATCGGGTGGAAGCCCATCGAGCGCAGGGCATCGATTTCCTCCCCCACTTTCATGGTGCCGATCTCGGCGGCGATGCCGCTGCCGGAGCGGCCGGCCACGATGATAGCGGTCATCAGCGGCCCCAGCTCGCGGGTCTGGGCGACCGCCACCAGGTCTGCGGTGAAGATGGTGGCCCCGAACTGCTCGAGCTGGTAAGCGCTCTGCATCGCCAGGATCAGGCCGATGGAAAACGAGATCAGCGCCACGATGGGGACCGCGCTGACCCCCACCTTGACCATCTCGTCAAAAGAGCTGCCGACCCTCAGCCCCTTGCCTGCAAACGGAGCTACGAAAGTCCAGTAAAGGCTCTGCAGGATGAGCCTGAATGTGAAATAAACGTTTTCCAGCGACTGCAGGCCCCACCTTCCGCAGCCGCCGAGCAGCCTGGGCAGAACACCCTGGCGCTTTAGTGTCTCCTCCGGCATCATAGCCCTTCAGACCCCACGGCTTGATAGATTAGCTTTTTAAATTGAACACCCGGGCGCATTCCCTGCGGCTCGCTACGGAGAGCCTGCAATCCGCCGGCCGGCCGGATATCAGAATTTATCCCGGCCGCCCTGGAATACGACTCCCTGTCCCGCCCCGGGATTAAGACATCACACTCGAGGTGTTCAGCTTTAGCGTGCCGCCGGGGAAAGCTCAGCCTCCGACAGCCTGCTCCTCGCTTTCGAAAATGGCGAACACGTGGTCCAGCCGGGCCAGCTCAAACACCTCGCGGACCGCGGGCTGCAGGCCCACGATACGGAACGCCCCTTCATACCTGCCGGAAAGCTGCAGTCCCTCGACCAGGGTCGCCACCCCGCTCGAATCCATATAGGCCACTTCCGCCAGGTTGATCACGATGACCGGCACCTTTTTCTTGCACATCCGGGTGATCGCCTTGCGGACCTCCGGGCTGGTATATAAGTCCACGTCCCCGCTTACCGATATGACTGCGGCATCGCCCCGCCGATTGACCTCAACCTGCAACCTCGGCCTCCTTGGTATGAGAAAGGTATTTTGTAAGCCGCAAGACAGTCCCCGATTTGCTGCTGGTCTTGTACTGCACCCTGTCCATGACATTGTGGATCAGCATCACCCCCAGGCCACCGGGCTTTACCGGGCCAGCTCTTTCGAGGCTGCGCTGCTTTTTCTTGCGGCACCTCTCCAGCTTTCTCAAGTCCACCTTGCCGCCGAAATCCTTGAGCGAGACAACGATCTTATCGGGGAACATGTGAATCCGGACCACGATCAGCCCTTCGTTTTTCTCGCCGTAGCAGTGGCGGATGATGTTAGTGCAGCCCTCGTCCACAGCCAGGGTTATCGCGTTGGTCTCACGCTCCTTGAAACCCACCATTTCGCAGGCCATCGAGACATTACGGCGCACCAGGCGCATCATTTTCGGTTTTCCGGGTATTTTTATTTCAAGACATTCTTCCATAGTCTCAGCGCCACCTGAGCACCAGGATAGTGATGTCGTCGAACTGGTGTTCGCCGCCAGCGTGGCTGCGCACCCGGTCGACTATCCTGGAAACCAGCTCATCGGCGGTGTCCCATTTGCCGCGGATTGTCTTTTCCAGCTTATTGACCGAGAAATGTTCTCCGGCTGAATTCTTGGCATCCAGTATTCCGTCCGAGAACAGGACCAGGGTGTCTTCGGGCTTCATTTCCAGCCTTTCCTCGCTGAAGACAGTCGGGCTGCGGATGCCCAGGGGTATGCCTTCGCCTCCGTCGAGACGGGATATTTCACTGCCGGCCCGGCGATAGAGCAGCGGCGGGATATGCCCCCCGTTGACATATTTCAAAACCCCGTGTTCGATATCCAGGGTCAGGTAGATCATGGTGACAAACATGCCCTGCCGGCTGCGCTCGGCAAGCATCTTGTTGAGTATCTGCATGGTGGGGACAGGGTCCTCGAACTGGTGGGCGTAAAAACGGAAATCGCTGACCAGACGAGCCATGTAGAGAGCGGCGGGCACTCCTTTGCCGGAGACATCCCCGATGGTAAACCCCAAGAGGTCTTTCCGCAGCTCGATACAGTCGTAGAGGTCGCCGCCTACCATGCTGGCGGGGAGGTTCCTGGCGGCGATCTCATAGGGCTGGTTCGGAGGGTCCAGCGAGAAGTGGCGGGGCAGGAACCCCTGCTGGATGATCGAGGCCATTTCCAGCTGCTGTTCCACCCGCTGGTTCTCGAGCAGGCGGCGGTGCATTTGTGCGTTCTGGATAGATACCGACACACCGCGGCAGAAAGCCTCGAAAAGTTTCAGGTCGTCCCTGGTGAAACTTTTACCGTCGGCGCGGTTGATTACCTCCGCCACCCCGATAACCTTACCCCGGACGATAAGGGGCGAGGCCAGGATGGACCTGGTGACAAACCCGGTACGGGCATCCACTCCCGAGAAAAAACGCTCGTCCTTGCTGGTATCCTCGACCACCAGGGACTCGCCGTGTTTCGCCACCCAGCCGGCGATGCCCTGGCCCACTTTGAGGGTGAACTCACTCTTGAGCTGTTCACTCACTTCCCCCAGGGCCACCTTGCACTCCAGCATGCCGGTTTCCTCATTGAGCAGCATCACGTTGCTGGCCTCGGAGTTCATGACCCGCTGCGAGGTTTCCAGCACCCGGCGGATCAGCTCTTCCAGGTCGAAAGTGGAGCTGAGGATAATACTCACGTCCATCAGGCTGGAGAAAAACCCTACCTGGTTTTTCAAGTCTGCGTTCTGCCGGCGCAGTTTTCCCACCTGTTTTTTTAAATCATCCCTTTGCATTTATTCTCCGGTTGAAAATCCCCACAATTGTACCCCGAGTCGCCGCAGAAATCAAGTAGAAAAGCTTTTGCGCCGTACCGCCCCGCCTTTTGTCGGTATGGCTCGCAGGACCGGAGCCGCGTCCGGGAAATCCCTGCAGAGGGTATTGTCCGGAAGGGGAGCCTTTAGTCGAGCCCGAATTTTTTCAGACGGTAGATAAAGGTGTCCCTGGACATCGACAGCAGCCTGGCGGCTTTGGTGCGGTTATTGCCGCAGCGTGCCAGGGCCTGGGAAAGCACCGCTCGCTCGTGTTCCTGCCAGTCGAGTCCCTCGGCCGGGATGCGGAATTCTCCGGGCAGACTTTTGCCGCCTCCGGCTTTGGCCGAGAGCTGGATATCCTCGGCCTCGAGGCGTTTCCCGACGCAGAAAAGCATGGCCCGCTCGACCACGTTGCGCAGCTCGCGGACGTTCCCGGGCCAGTCGTGGGCCAGCAGGACCTGTTCGGCCTGAGGGCTGATACCGCCTACATGTTTGTTGAACTGGCGGTTGAACTCGTCGACGAACTTCCCGGCTATGATCAGCACGTCCAAGCCCAGCTCCCTGAGAGGGGGCAACTGGCAGTGCACTACATTGATCCGGAAAAACAGGTCGCGGCGGAACGAGCCCCCGTCCACTGCCGCTTCCAGGTCGTGGTTGCTGGCGGTGATCAGGCGGGTGTTGACTTCGCGTACTTTCAGGCCGCCAAGCCGGCGCATCTGCCGGCTCTCGAGAAAATTGAGCATCTTGGACTGGATCTCCAGCGGCATTTCGCCTATTTCATCCAGGAAAAGAGTTCCCCCGTCGGCCTGCTCGATTATCCCCTGTTTATCGCTGACAGCTCCGGTGAAAGCTCCCTTGCTGTAGCCGAAAAGCTCGCTCTCGAGCAGGTTGGCCGGTACCGCGGCGCAGTTCAGCTCCACGAAAGGACCCCTGGCCAGGGGGCTGTTATAGTGGATGATTCGCGCCGCCAGGTTTTTTCCGGTGCCGCTCTCACCGCGGAGAAGGACGCAGGTGGTCTCGGCCTGGGCCACCTTGACAAGCTGGTCCCTCACTTTTTTCATCAGCTCGTGCTCGCCTGTCAGCGCCGCGGGCTTGAAACGCCTGCGCTTATCCAGGCTCAGGCCCTCCAGGCGCCGGCGCAGATGGGAAAGCTCGAGGGTGGTCGAGACTGTCAGCATCAGCTCCTCGAAGCTCAGCGGCTTGGTAATATAATCGCTGGCCCCTTTCTTTAGTGCTTCCACTGCCGTTTCTATACTGCCGTAAGCAGTCATCACGATCACCGGCAGCTGGCTGCTGATCTGCCTCAGCCTGGTCAGCAGCTCGATCCCGTCCATTTCCGGCATCATCAGGTCGGTCAGTATCAAGTCCGGCAAGCCTTCACGGCTCAGTGCATCCAGGGCCGCGAGCGGCGAGCTGAAACAGCGAAGGTCGTAACCCTGCTCGGCGAAAATTTCTTTCATCAGCTCGATTGAATTGACATCGTCCTCGACAATGAACAGGGTGGCTTTCATTTACCCTCCCCGGATGTTGAGTCGCTGTAAGTGGCCCTTCCCTCCCACTGCGCCACAGTCGAAGCGCCGATACCGCTGACCCGGGCGGCAAGCTGTTCCGGTCCGCTGAAAGGGCCTCCCCGGCCGCGCTCAGCAACGATGCGGGCAGCGAGAAGGGGCCCGATTCCCGGCAGGCGCTCCAGCGTGCGTGCATCCGCCGCATTGATCCTCACCGGGCCGGTCTGTTCCGCCAGCTCGGCGGTCAGTGCGGCCACCACTGCCGAGTCGGCGGCCGCACCGCCTGCAGCCTGCCCGCCTGCACCCCGCCTCTCGGCCAGAAAAAGACGGACACCCGCCCCGACCAGGGCCAGGGCGCAGAGCAAAGCTGCGGCTAACTTCTGTTTCCCGGTGAGAAAGGACATTATCAACCTAACAGATTTATAATGTAATATTCAGGAATAATGGCAAACAAGCACGAAAGCCTGAACCTGCCGGAGCGCTCAACTGTCCGGCTTACTAGAAGCTGTTTCATAACTTATAAAATCGCTTTTCAGTTCAGGAATTTTCCGCCCCGGCGGTGTTTCTGAATCGTTAAGCAGTAGCAAAATGCACTAGTAGGGCAGCCCGGGGCCCGCTACGTCCCGGCTGCGCCTGCACTCCGGCGATCAGGGCGCGTCCATCGGGATATACTTTTTATCAGTTATCAGGCTGAAGTTGTCCAACATGTTCCGAGGGAGTATGGATCTCACCTTAAAGCTGGTTGGTTATTTTTTAGTTATTACTTTCGGAGTCAGGATGCCGTGTAACAGCTCTTTAACTTCCTGGACCCTGAAAGGTTTTGTAATCATACCGGCAAAGCCATACTTTTCGTAATTAGATATTATCGGATCGTTCGTATATCCGCTGGTTACAACGGCCTTAGCTTCAGGGTCTATCTCAAGAAGTCTTTTTAGCGTTTCCGTGCCTCCCATTCCCCCTTTAACGGTTAAGTCCAGGATCACCAGATCGAAAGGCTGATCCGTCTTCAGGGCACTCATATATTGTTCTATCGCCTCTTCTCCTTTTTCCGATAACACCAGCTCATGGCCAAAATGTGTTAAAACTCCGCCCAGCGCATCCCTGAAACCTTCATCGTCATCCATTACCAGGATTTTCGCTTTCCCCGGAGATGCTTTCTTCCTGATTCTTTCTTTTTGCGCCTTTTTCACGGAGGCCGAAAGATAAATGTAAATGGTCGTACCAACTCCCAGCTCCGAGTCCACGGTAATGCATCCCGAATGTTTTTGGACTATCGAATAAGCTGTGGTAAGGCCAAGTCCGCCGCCTTTCTGCTTAGTAGTGAAATATGGATCGAAGATCTTAGGCAAATGCTTTTGGGATATCCCGGTACCGGTATCTTTTATTGAAATTTTCACATATTTGCCTTTATCCAGGGGCAGAGTACTCCCCTTGTCGAGAACGATGTTTTGAGCATGAATCCGGATTGTGCCGCCTTCCGGCATAGCCTGGCAGGCGTTGATGACCAGGTTGTTGATGACCTGGCTGATCTGGCTGACATCGACCTCGGCAGGCCAGAGATCGTCAGCAAGGTAAAATGCGCTTTTTACATTCGTTCCTCTAAGAGAAAAGACCGTGGTTTCTTCTATCACCTCCGCAATAGAAGCCGTTTTCTTAACCGGCGCTCCTTCCTTGGAAAAGGTGATCAACTGCTGAATTAAATCCTTTGCCCTGAGGCATGCATCCTCAGCCTCCTTTAAGAGAGCGTGAGATTTACCGGCTTTTTCTGTCAACATATTTGCCAGGGAAATATTCCCCAGGATCGAGCCCAGGATATTGTTGAAATCATGAGCTATCCCACCCGCCAGAACTCCCAGGCTCTCGATTTTTGCATACTTGATTAGTTCTTCTTCAAGCTGCTTGCGCTCGTCGATGTTTCGCAAGACACCGGTCATACCCAGGGCATTCCCGTCCCGGTCATATATGACCCTGCCGTTTTCTTCAAACCAATGAGTGAGTTCTGCTTTATCCGCAACTCTAAAATAAGTGACAAATTCTTCTCCGGTAGACATTGTCCTTTGAAAATCCTGGAGTGTTCTTTGCCTGTCTTCAGGGATTACCCATTCCTGAAAATTTCGGGAAAGGATCTCTTCGCAGCTATAGCCGTATCGTTTAACCTGCGGGCTGATATAGGTAAAGTTTCCATTAGTATCTACCGAATAAACGATGTCATTGGTGCTCTCTATCAGGGATTGATATTTCTTCTTGCTTTTCAGCAAGGCTTCCTCTGTTTTCTTGCGCTCTATGGAGTTTGCAATTATGTCGGCCATCGTGATAAGGAGCTCGATATCCTGGTCCGTCCAGGTCTTCTCTGACCTGATAGATTCATAGCCGGTAAACCCGATAAGGGACCGGCCGTATATTATCGGTATAAGAAGAAGTGATTTTATTTCCCGGTCCGGAAAAGCGTCTCTCAAGGCTTTGGCTTTGGATGGCTGATTACTCATACGGGGGATCTGAACGTTCTCAAAGCATCTGAGGCGCTTCATCCACCAATAATTGGAAGAAGCCGGTATTTCTTTGGTTTTGACGATCAGCGGCTCCAGATCTATGGCACACCATTCATGGGTCAATTTCAGATGTTTTCCGTTCTCCGCCAGTTGGAAAAGAAAATTACGGTCAACGCCAAAAAACTCACCGATTGACCGCAAGGTGCGGTCTATTCCGCTGTCGATTTCCTCGGCAGGGATATTCGTAATATCCGTCAATATGTAAATAACCAGCCGTTCCATTTCAATCGAGCGGAGCAGGGCTTTTTCCATTTTTTTCCGCTCGGTGATATCATTGATGACTGCAAGCGTTTCCTGGTAGCCGCCTTCCGGAGAGGTAAGCGGCGAGGCTGAAATCGTTACATCCAGAGGAGTGCCGTCCTTGCGAAGCAGCACGGTTTCGTATGTATTTCTCAGGCCCTTCATTCTCAGTTTTGTCATCTTCCGTATTTTTTCATACTCCTGCGGATCCGTAATCCGGGAAATATTCATCCCTGACATTTCTTTTTTCGAGTAGCCCAGCATTTTGACAAAGGCAGGGTTATTATAAATCAGGTTTTGCTTGTCATCTGCAGTACTGATTCCCGCTGAAGCGGATTCCGCTACAGCACGGAACAGCTCTTCACTTTTTCTCAGCGCCTCTTCCGATATTTTAAGCCCGGTGACATCCATAATCATTCCTGATATTACCTCTCCGTCGAGAGATGCGCTTAATAAAGCATTCTTCGTTGCACCTGTTTTTGCCACCACTTCAAAAGAAAAGTTGGTAACCCTGCCTGCATTCAACAGTTTTTCGATTAAGACTTTTCTGTCTTTAACGTCCCTGTACCTGGCAAGAACTCCTTCTGCCCGGAGCTTCTCAATTGACCTGAAACCGAAAATCTTCGCCAGGGCTTTGTTTGCATAGAGAATATCTCCCTTGAGATTTGTCTGGTATACACCCACCAGGGAGTTATTTACCAGGTCGCGATATTTTTTCTCTGATTCCCGCAGCAGCCTGTCTATCTGCTTGCGCTCGGCAAGGTCTCTCATAATTCCCTGCACTGCGACTATCTTGCCACCCAATCTCACCGGACCGGCATCGATCTCGACAGGAATAATTTTTCCCCTGCTGTTTTTCTGGTTTATTTCCAGGGCTTTTACCGTTTTTCCCGCCAGGACTTCCTTGATAGCTTCTAAGGCTTTCGGTATCTCGGGAGCGGGCGTAGTTTTTCTAAGATGTTTTCCGATAAGCTCCTCAGGGTGATAGCCGCAAAGTTTTTTTACGTTCGGGCTTACATATTGAATAACGCCTGAGGGAGTCAGTTGAAATATCGTATCTGTAAGGTCGTCTAAAATCATTCTAAGATTTTTCCCCGATTCCGGCAGGCCGTTCTCTTTTGGGTTTCTCCCGGCCTCTGCTTTCTCGAGCTCCCGCACTCTTTTTTCCAATTCCTGATATGAAGGCTTGTTCCCGGACATCGGAAAAACTCCAATCCTGATCTTTTACTTAATCAGGTTTATGTCGGATCGACTGGCTGAAAGATGAAAGCCTGGCCTGAGCCAAGGTGTATACACTGCTTCCCGGCGCGAACCGGGAATCCGTTATTTTCATGCAGAATAAATTATAAGTTGACCCTGGTAATCTCAAGGTTTTTCGGATAATAGGTGAAAGGAGAGATCCCTCTCCTGCGGCAGATACCGGGAAGTGGGGTCATACGTCCGCCGGCGGCTCAACCGGTGGCTTAGGATCAGGGTTCCTGTAGAGGTCTTATTACCCCTGCCGTAAATATCAGGTTATACGGTACGGCAGCCGCCGGTATACAGCAGGCCGCAACCTGGAGAGGTCCCGCCGGAAAAAAATCAAAAATCGAGCTGCACGGTGACTTTCATCGAGATCGTAACCCGGGTTGTGCCGTTCTTGCGGTCTTTCATGGAGTTGTAGGAAGCCGAGAGGCTGCCGATGACCTGGGCGAAGTCATAACTCAGGGTGGGTGTAATCGAGATGTCCTCTGTGTCCCGGTTGATTATTTCCTGCGGCAGGCCCTTGTCGTCGAGCGCCACCTTGCCGAGCTCGTCCAGCACCTGGGTATAAGTCCGGTTGATCCTTCTGCTTAAATCAATCGAGGTGCGGACATTGCTCTGGAGCTTGATCCCTTTGAGGAAGGGCAAAGAGATACCGTGGGGTGCGCTGAAAGAGTACTGCAGGTTGAAATTGTCGTCGGAGTTTTCGGTGATAGAGAATTTGTTGGTTTCCAGCAGGAAGTCCCGCTTGTAGGATTCGTTCTTGGTGTAGCGTGTGCGTATCGTACCGGTCCGGCCCCAGTCTGCGGACACCCTGTACTTGGGCCGCCAGTTCTCCTCGCGGGTGATAGTCTCGACGCCGAGCTGGCGCTCCCAGGCAATCGGCTCATCGCCCTCCTGGAGCACTACCATCTTGTTGCTGTTCCCCCGGAAGCTCTTCTTCAGCTCGTACCCGCTGGCAAAGTCCACCCTGGCCAGGGCGCCGCGCAGGAAGCCCGGGACATAGACATCCGAGTAATCGAAGTTATACTCGGGGCCGTTCTGGCGGTTGAAGGTGTAACCGTTGATATTGTGTGAGTTGCCGCCGTTCTCCATGTAGTTGCCGCTGATCCTGGCCTTGTAGAGACGGAACCCGCTGCTGTAGGCGCGGGTGAAGCTCCAGTTCATCGCGGCGAAATTGGCGGTGTCCACCCGGGTGGAGTCGCTCATGGTCGGCCGGATCCTGGTGTCTGCATCCAGCTCGGCCAGCCCGATCTGGTAGAGCAACCCCGGGTTGCGCTCCATCTTGTCCCAGCGCTCCTGCCGGTTGCGGCTAAGCTGCACGGAAAGCGGGTCGAAGCTGTCGAGGAAATAGTTGATGGGTCTGAAAATGAACCGGCTGAAAATGCTCTTGCCTCCGGTGCCTCCAGGCTTCTTGGGAGTCCGCGTATACGCGGCCGAGGAGCTTTTGCCGGGGGCTGCCTGCTGTTGCTTTTTCCTGGCCGCCGCCGGGTCGGTCAGGCGCATCCCGGCCAGCGACTTGCGGAACTGCGGCAGCATGAACCTCAGGTTAACTGTCTCCTGCCGGCGGCTGTCGAACTTGCGGAAGTTGCGGTCCACGCTCTCCACGCCGTTATACCGCGGCGTGAGGAAATCGTTGTTGTAGTCGCCCTGGTAGCGGTAGTTCGGCTGCAGCCAGGGTATCGACTTGGGCGCAAGCTGAAGCTGCACTCCCTGCTTGCGCCCGACCTCTTTGCCGATGTCGAACCCCAGCAGCTTGCCGCCCTCCTGCTTGGCCAGCATGTTTCTGTCTACCTGCAGGTCGTAGCTGGTCTGCGCCGAGACGACCGGGCTGTAGCGCACCCTCACCCCGCTGGTAGTCATGAACGAAGTGTCCGGGCTGATCAGGTCGGAAATCGGGTTGTAGCTCACCCTGCGGTTGTAGTTGCCCGAGGTGTCGAGCTCGAAATCGTTGGGCATGTAGCGCAGCTTCGTCTGGGCCACACCCTGTACCAGACCGCTGGTCTTGAAAAAGTAGGGCAGGGGCACCTTGTCCAGGAAGCCGAAAATCCGGGGGGGGAAAATGGCCTGTTCGGCATCCCGCGGCAGGGTGGCCCGGTAGGTCAGCCTGCCGCTGATACTGGTGTTGTTGCTGAGGCTCTTCGGCGCGATGGTGCGCGAAGAGTTGTAGCTCAGGGAACCGTTCAGCCGGTCGAACAGGTAACGCGACAGGGTCCGGGTACCCTTGCTCTTGGAATAGCTGATACTGAAATTATGGCTGGTGGTCTCGGTCTTGTAGCGCTCCTTGTTCTCGGCCGACTGGATGGTCACGTCCTCGCTCCCCGGGTGGAACCTGGGACTGTTCCGGCGGAAAGTCTTGCGGAAGTTTACCGGCAGCCTCAGTCCCCACTTGTCCGGGACCAGCCGGTCGACATTCAGCGAGCCGCCGACATTGTAGTCGAAGCTGCTGTTGCGGGGGATGCTCTCATTGAGGTTGCGGAACTTGTTGTCGCGGGCCGCCACCGAAAAGTTGACCCTGCCCAGGTCGGAAAGCTGCGCGTCCACCTGCATCCGGCTGTTGATCCCGAACTCCTTGATCACGTCGGTCAGGCGGACGTCATCGATCCAGATCTCCCCGGAGACCGGCACGTCGCTGCTCTCGTTGGCGATACCCACAGACATTATCGTGACCTTGGTCAGCGAGGGATTGCCCTTGATGCGGTAGGGCCCGCGCTTGACATCCTTGTCGAAGTTCTGGATCTGGCGCAAGTCCAGCATGGACTGCTGGTCCTCTTTCAGCTTCAGCAAAGCGTCGAACGGCACGGTCACCTCGGTCCAGCCGGTATCCACCGCCATGGAATATTCGTAGTAGTTTTCGCGGTCGGTGCCGATGCGGATGAAGAAAGTGGGCTTGGGGTCGTACGGTCCCTGGCGGCCGTTGACATGGAAACTCATCGAGGCGTAATCCAGGTAGCTCTGCTGGTTGTTCTCGGCCTTGAGGGCCGATCCCTCGTAGCCCCTCTGCAGGTCGCGGTATTCGAGCCTGAGGGCGCTTTCCTGGGCGGTGAAATCCTCCTGACGGCCGCTGCGGTTGAACTTGTTGAGGGTGGCGCTGACCATGGGCGGCGGGTAGTACTCGTTGTTCAGGATGGTATTGACCGTGTTGACATCCACCACCCCGCGGAACCCCCCGGCGGCCAGCAGGCCGGCCTGGGAGACCTCCTGTTCATCCGGCTCCAGGACTTTAATCTCAGTTGAGAGGGTGTCCAGGATAATGGTCTCTTCCAGGCGCTGGGATACCCCCGCCTGCTCCGTCTTGAAGCGGTTGCCCACGAAAGCCACGGCTGCAAAGTTCACCGTGTCGGCCTTGGTGAAATCGTAAAGGGTGAACCGAACGTGCAGGATGTTGCTCAGCGAGGGCCCGCCGATCTTGCGGTACCATTGCTCGGCCCGGCTGCCCTCCTTGGGCAGGGGTATCTGCAGCATGTACCAGTCGTCCGTGCCGATAAGGTGCTCCCAGTTCTGGCGCACCTCGTTGACCAGCGGGTCGTAGGGTATATGGTCGATCATCACGTTCCGGTCCTCGACCGGGATGTTGCTGCCCTCCAGCTCCAGGGTCTTCAGGTCGAGGATAACGCGGAACACGCGCTCGGTAAGGTCCAGGACTCCGTTGGTGTTGAGGTCTTCGGTATCGAAGCTGGCCCCGATCATGCCCTTATTGTTGCCCTCGGTCAGGTTGATCCACCTGCCGTCGACAATATCCTGCTCGCTCGGGCGGTAGTAGTCGTCGTTGCCGTCATCCGGGCTTCCCTCGACCCAGTCGCGGTCGGCCCCCGGCTCCCCGTCCAAGCCGGTGTCCTCGTTGTGGTCCAGCCGGCCGTCGAAGTTCTTGTCCTCGGTGTCCATCCGGCTTATGCCCACCGGCTCGCCCGCCTCGTTGAAGCGCACCTGGTCTTCGTTCACCTGGCCGAAATCGATAATCAGCTTGCCCTGGTCCCGGCCGGTGGCGATGAAAATCTGCAGGAACTCGCGCTCGTCCATGCCCACGATGCCGGTCTCGCTCACCGCCTGGACTATCGAGCGCCAGCTCCTTCTCATCTCGGTCTCGTTCACCTTGTCGATCATCCGGCCGTTGGCCCTGCGCTGGGGCTCGAACACCACCGAGATCGCTGACACGGGAAGCTGGCGGTGGCGCTCGAAGCGGCCTTCGATCTGGCCGAACACATCCTGCTCGTAGAACCCATAGCGGGTGGCGCTCAGGTAATAGGGGTCGAACCAGAAAGCCGTGGCCGCTTCCTCCCATGTCCACCCGTCATAGCTCATCCCGCTCTCGCCTTCCGGCAGGCTGCTCGCCCTCCAGGTTTGGTGGGTCAGCCTCAGCAGGGGGTTCTCGATCTTGGAAGTCTCGAAGTCCTCGATCAGCACGCCGCCCTGGGTGTTGGGGTTGGGGTTGGAAAAGGCCAGCCCCCCTGTGAGGTTGATCCTCGACGGCGTGCGCGACTGGAAGAGGGGCAGCTCGTTGAGCCAGCCGGTCAGCCGCTCGGAATCGAACTCGAACTTGCCGCCGAGCTCGCCCAGCATGCTGGTCTTGGGCTCATCGCCCAGGCGCACGAAAGTACGGTCCACGCTCTCGATACTCTGGAAAAACATGGTGCTGGTCAGGTAGTTGCGGCGCTGAGGGTCGAACTCGTACTCGTTGTGGAAGCCGAAGAGACTGGTATTACCGGTGGCGAAAAGCGGCACTTCCTCGAAATCCACCTTGACTTCCGAGTTAGGCGGTATCTCCACCGTGGGTTTCAGGGTGAGCTGGCCGAACTGGTAGTCGATGGTGTAGTCCACCCCCCGCCGCAGCAGTCTCTCGTTGATATAGATGCGCTCCGAGTTCTCGACGATCTGCATGGCTCCCAGGTCGAACGTGCGGGCCGAGCTCCCCTCGGCCCGGTTGTAGCGGAGAATG
This sequence comes from Candidatus Glassiibacteriota bacterium, assembly GCA_016934095.1. Classification (GTDB taxonomy): domain Bacteria; phylum Gemmatimonadota; class Glassbacteria; order GWA2-58-10; family GWA2-58-10; genus JAFGTO01. The sequence continues at coordinate 2,118 of JAFGTO010000083.1, read as the reverse complement.
ATGTTGTACTTCTGGTATTCCCGGGTGTTGAGCCTCTCGATGGCATCCTCGGTGTACATCAGCCTGTTTTTGGTCAGCAGGGCGAAAGATTCGTTCTCATTGTTATAGGGCTGGCGGAAAGGCTCGAGCGAGGGGAAAAAAACCAGTCCCCTGGTGAAATCGATGTAGGCCGGGTCTACCTTGGTGTCTCCGTCGTTGTCCAGGCCGAAAATCTCCAGGAAAGTCCTGGTCTTGCCTTCTTTGCTGTCATACTCATCGTAGCGCGGCGGGGTCTGGTTGGTGAAGATATCTATGCTGAAATTAGTCTGGTTGATCGCCCCGTAGCCGCCGAAAGAGTAGACGTTGCGCAACATCAGCGGCCAGGCCGCGTGCTCGGTATTCAGCAGGTCGGGCTTGATCAGCTTGAGCTGGAGGGTGTCGCTCGGCCTGGTCCCGGCGGAACCCACCCAGTTCCCGTCCAACTGCTGGTAGATCACCCCGATCCTTTCCTGGGGGCCGACATAGCCCACGAAGCTGATCACCGCCCCGCACTCCTCGAGCACGTAGTCGCGGCCGATCACCATCTCGTTGAAAAAACCGAACTCTAAGTCCTCGTTGGAGGTGGGGTCGGGATGGTTCGGGTCCATGAACATGTAGCCCGGCCGGGCCTGGTTGTCGCCGGTGTTGTCATCCGTCCGGTTGGCGTTGTCCTTGAACACCCTGACCCGCTGCGGCATCTCTCCCGGGTTCTTGAGGACCACTCCGCGCCTTTCGAGGAACTTGATATGCCTGTTGGCGATGCGGCTGGTGTCCACCAGCAGGAAGTGCCGGTTGGTGCTGAAATTAACGTCCGCCAGCACCGTGGAGTCGCTGGCTTCGGCCGTGCCGGTGACCGGGATCTTGATATTCTTGTTGCTGGATTCGCCCTCTTCCTTGGAGGCGATGAAAGTGGTGGTCAGCGCTCCCAGGCGGGTCTGGCCCTTGATCCCGAAGTTGCCCCGGGGGATATTGGCCGAGACCAGCATGCTCGGCGGCAGGCTGAGGTTCACATCCCCCAGCTCCAGGCTCTGGAGGATCTCATCCTCCTCGCCCACGTACTTGACCTCGATCTTGTTGCGGTTGGCGAACTCGTTCTGGCTGTTGTAGTCGACAAAGACATGGATCTTGGTGCCGATCACGCCCTCGATATTGATCTGCTGGCGCTGGTCCAGCTTCAGCCGCGGGAACTTGCTCTGACGGCGGAAGAGGGACTGGTCTTCGGGCTTCTGGAAGGAGGTGGTGCCGCTGAGCTCGGTGACGCTGCGTCCGTGGATGGACAGCGACCCGGTGCCCTCGCCGATGATCGAGGCCAGGGACTTGGGCATGAAATCGGGCAGGTTGATCTCCGGCATGATCCCCTGTCGGGTCCCCCCCTGGCGCCCGGCCGCCACTTCTCCGGTCAGGTACTTGCTCGAGACCTCGGAAAACGCCTCCTCCTCCATTTCCCGGACATGCTGGTCGAGGTAGTCCAGCACCGAGTAGTGGTGGATCTGCAGGACCATGTCTCCGGCGCCGCCGGTGCCCGGCAGGATGATAGTCTCCACTACGGAGCCGGTCTCCAGGTCGTAGTCCAGCCGCTCGCGCCCGATTTTTTTCAACTGGAGAAAAGGCTTGACTGTCTTGAAGCCGATCCGGTTCTTCTTCTCCCGGTCCACCTTGAAAGGAAGCTTGCCTTCCTCATCCGGCGGGAAACCCTGAGAGACCGCCGGCAGCAACAGGATCAGCATGACGAGCTGAAGCAGCCTGCGGCCGGCACCGGGGACCGGTCCGGCCAATCGGTTTGCGGGCTTGTATTCCGGCATGTTTTGATAGATGCGGTCGATAAGCACCCCGGTCTTGATCGGAACCATCCGTATTACCTGCTTACCGCGTTGAACGGGGAATTGGCCGCCGGCCTGGGGGGATGTTTTGGGGACATTCAAGCGGCAACGGCTTGGTTGAAAAGGCGTGGGACCAAAAGACTAATCCCCCTCATGATACACTCTAAAAGCGTGTTGAAACATTAAGGATTCAGGGTATAAAGGCTGTCAAGGGCCGTTTCCACTCTTGGGACGACAACATGCGGTAAGAAGACATTAATTGCATAACATATAGAAACTC
>JAFGTO010000082.1 GCA_016934095.1 Candidatus Glassiibacteriota bacterium | reverse complement strand
TGGAGGTAAGATCCGGCCGGAACCGCGGCAGATTTACCAGGGCAAATCCATAACGGGTTTGGGGATGCTTCCCGCCTGGTTGAGTGTGCCGATAAAAGTATCATTCCGGAAAGTGAAGCCTGACCGCATCAAGGCGTAACGGCTTAAAATACAATAAGATAAGATAATAATTGACAACTGCCGGATATCCGCTTCGATTGGTATAGATATTGCAATGTATATAAAGAAAAATTTTCCAGTCCTCTTTATTTCTTTCTCAACGCTGGAGCCACCTTTCAGACCGGAGTAAGGAAGCTGTATGAAAACTGTTTCACTTGCCGCAATAATCCTTCTGCTGACCGGCGTTGGGAACCTGCAGCCCGAGACCGGTGGGGAGGCCCAGGTGCTGATGCGTGGCTTGGAGGTCAGCGACATTTCAGTTTCAAGTGCGATTGTCTCCTGGGTAACCGATCAGAAATGCTCTTACAACCGGGTGGAAGTTCGGCCGGCCGCCAAAGATTCAGTTATCACTTTCCAGGATAAATACCGTATCGCAACATACGTGCATTACGTCGAGCTGACCGGCCTCGAGCCGGACAGCGAATATCTTTACCGCATCGGTTCCGATACCGGGACCTGGGACAACCAGGGCGAATGGTATTCTTTTCATACTCTGCAGGCTCAGCCGCAGACAATGCCCCGGGCCATAGTCTGCCAGGTCCTGGATACTTACAGTGAGCCGCTGGAGCGGGTCCTGGTGAGGATAAGGGCGGTGAAAGAAGGCAGCGAGCCCTCGGCGCTAAGGACAGTGCTCACTGCCAAAACCGGCTGGTGGGACACCACTTACAGCACCCTGCTTACTACCGGCGGCGAGCTTTACAATGCCGGCAGAGACGACCTCCTGACTGTCGAATACCTGGTCAATTACTGGAGTTCGTACACCGATGAAAACCTGGTGCTCAGCGGAGAGAGCTCCCAGAACCTCGACCAGGTGAGCATCCCGGTTTACGACCCTGGACGGGGAACCAAAGGCGATCTCACCGGAGACGAGGCAATCAATATTTTCGACTTGCTCGAAATGCTGAAAATACTCAGTGAGCAGATACCCCAGCCACTCGATCAGCGGCTCGCTTTTGCCGCGGACCTTGATTCCAACGGTTCGGTTACCATTATGGATCTCCTGGCGCTGCTTCAGATGTTGAGCAGCGCCGCCTGAACCTTCTCCGGCAAGATCAAGGAAAGAGGAATAATAAAACATGCAAGAGATAAAAGACGTTTTTCATTGTTTGACTGCAGGTTGGGTCGGCCGGGTTGCCGGTTTTGCGGCTCTCGTGCTTCTCGGCTTTTCTCCGCTGTCCGCCCAGGAAGATGAGCCGCTGATGATCAGCGACTTGCTGCTGTCCAACAATACCGGTACAGCAGTCGCCATTTCCTGGCGCACCAATAAGCCCACCACCCTCAACCAGGTGTTCTACGGCCTGGACAAGAACGACCTGGCCAGGGTGGTTGCCGATTCCACTTACAAGGGGCCGAGCCGCATCCATTTCGTCAGGCTGATCTGGCTCAACCCGAATTCCACTTACTACTACCGGGTAAGGTCCGACAACCTGGAATACAGTATCAGCCCCTCCGGCGTGGATTCGATGCGTACCTTCGCCCAGATCCTGGCGACACAGCGCTTGTCTGTTTACGGCAGGGTGACCGACCAGACCAACACAGCCCTTCCCGGGGTTCTGGTGCGCTCGTTCATCAAGTGGTCCGCGGACAGCAGCATGTGGTACACGGTGGTAACGCAGCCGGACGGCGCTTTCTCGATGGATTTTGCCAACTACCGCCGCTACAACGGGAGCGAGGTGATTTATTTCCAGAACGAGAGTAAAATCTTTCTGAGCATACTGGGAGAAACCCAGGGAGCGCTGAAAGACAGCGTGCTGCTGACAGCGGAGGTCACGGTCGCGGGAGGCCAGCAAGACCTGGGGACTTATGAGCTGATCGATGTCCGCAAGCGGGCCATGCGCGGGATAGTCCGGACTACTACTCCGGTGCTGGCCAACGGCCGGGCGGCTTCGGTGGTCCGGGTGACGGTTCTCGACGACGAGGACAATCCGGTTCCCAATGTCGAGCTGGAAATCCGGCCCACAGGCGAGGGAACCACCGTGGTCGGGCCGTTTGAGCTGACGGATGAGCTGGGAACCGCAGTGGGCCTGGTACGCTCGCAGGTGGCACAGGTGAAGTACATCCACATTTTCAACCTGACCGCAGACAGCTCGGGGAATGCCGAGTTGGATACGGTGGCCCAGGTCGACTTTGTCGGTTCCCTGACGGACCTGTCCCAGGACACGGTCCCACCCCTGATCTATTTTGCCACCGAGATGGAGAACACCGAGGACAATGTCGGCCCTTACGAAATTCTCGCCAGCGTTGTCGACAATTTCGATTTTAAAGTGATGCTGCTCTATACCGTGAGCGGAAATGCTTTCACCGATACGGTCCCGATGACGCGGCTCTCAGGGGGGCTGCTCTCGGCCGTGATTTTGCCGGATGAAGACAAATTCCTTCAAGAGATCCCGGGCCAGGCCTACAACACCATAATCAAATATTTCATCATGGCTGTAGACTCTTCCGGCAATGCGGAGACATACCCGCCCGGTATGCTTACCGACCCTTTCGCTTTGCCGCTGTCTTTCGAGATCCTCAGAGAGGGCGAACAGACCGCAGCCGGCATGGGGATCAACCGTACCACGGATGCCTTCAGCACCACCGATCCTGAAAAAACTATGCGTATCGACACCTGGATCACCTCTAAGGTCGGTATCAGCAGTGCAGTGATCAAGTGGAGGAACATCAGCCAGAGCGATAACTTCTACGATGTCTCCATGACCGGTTTCGGCGCCCATTACTGGGGGTTAATACCCGCCGTCCAGAGGGGCAGCCTGATCGAGTATTTCATCCAGGCGGTCGACTCGACCGGGCTGATCGAGCGGGACCGCCGCCGTGCACCCCTTCACGAGCTCTATTCTTACGAGGTCATGGCCCTGGACCCGCTGATAAATATCACTTACGCCGACACCACCAAGGCCATCGGCACCACCGATGTCCGCAAAACCAGGCACTCGGTGGTGGTCGACCTCAACGGCGACACCTATCCGGATGTGGTCAATGCCAACTACGGCGAGATCAATACTATTTATTTCTATAATACCTCCGCCGGCAGGCTCGAGGATGTCACCAGCAAGGCCTTTCCGAACCAGTTGCCCGAAAAGACCACTCACGTGGCCGTGGCGGATGTGGATGCCGATGACGACCTGGATCTGATTTTTTCCAACGAGGGCCAGCAGAGCCGGCTTTACCTCAATACAGGCAAGGGCAGCTTCGATGATGTTACCACTCGCAGTTTCATCGCCGGAGGAGTATCCCGCATGCCTGCCGAAACCTGGTCCTCGACCTGCGTGCTGGCGGATGATTTCGACGGGGACGGGGATATCGACCTGTTTTTCGCCAACGATGCGCTGTCAGGACAGCAGAACAGGCTGTTGCTCAACGACAGCCTGGGAGTCTTCCGCGACTTCAGCCAAAGGGCCAACCTGGAAAGCGCCGGGCTGGATAAGAGTATCTGGGCCGTTGCCGGCGATGTGGATGGAGACAAGGATGTCGATATCGTGGTTATCAACCGCGCACAGAACCACATGCTGCTGGTTAACAACGGACACGGGGTCTTCCAGTTGAAGACTGTCGCCACCGGCTCGGCTGCACAGGCCAGTGGTGCGGACCTCGGGGATATCGACAGGGACGGGGACCTGGACCTGGTAATCGCCCAGACCCAGACCCAGCAGAACGAGCTCTACGTCAACAACGGCCGGGGAACCTTTACCAAGGACGCCACAGGGCGCCTGCCGGCCGAGAGCGATGACACCTGGGGAATGAAGTTCTTCGATGCCGACCTGGACGGTTACCTGGATCTTTATTACATCAATTACGGCCAGCCCAACAGGTTGTTGATCAACAACGGCCTGGGATATTTCTCTCCGGCCGAGGCCGGCGTAATGCCGAGCTGGGAAAGTTATTCTGCAGCCGCGGCCGTCGGCGACCTCAACCAGGACAACCAGCCTGACCTTTATATCTCCGAGGAAGACCGCAGGAATACCCTGATCTTCAGCCGGACACTTTCAACCAAACTCGACGACCTCCCTTCCAGGTTCGACCTGGTCGAGCCCGCGGACGCGGATACGATCAACACCTTCTCTGAGACCTTTGTCTGGAGGGCGAGCCACTCACCGGACACCACGGATGCGATCAAGTATAATTTCTTTCTGTCCAGGGACAGCCTGTTCAGCGCTGAAAACCAGTTCGTGCAGCGTCAGGTGGCCGACACCTTTGTAACTATCGAAGACCTGACGGACGAGACTTTGTTCTGGTGGAAGGTTACCGCGGTAAACAGCCTCGGCATACCGGTGCCGAGCAACCAGGTGCGCAAGCTGATGGTCCAGGAGTCCTATTCCGGCGAAGAGGCGGAGTTTACGGTTTATGTCAACCGGAACCCGGTTTTCACCAGCTTCATGAATATCTACATCTTCTCCAGTATCCCGCTGAGCGGCGACCCGGTGCTGACTATCAACCTGGAAGAGGTGCCAGCCACCCGTCTGCTGAACTATGATATCTGGATGGCGCATTACCAGACTAGCTCGGGGTTCCTGCTCACCGTGAAAGGGACCAACCTGCGGGGCAAAACCTCGGAGTACACGGCTACCCTTTCGGCAGCCCTGGCTTCGGCCGGTGAATCGACCGTAATGGCGGTGGACGGCAAGGCATGGCTAACCATGAGCCCCGGGGCCGGAGCGCAGGAGACAATGCTCTACGTGCAAAGCCACCCTGAGGTGAGCAGTGAGAAGATCAAAGCCCGGGCAGCGGATTTCGGCACGGCTGCAGGGCTGAGCCCCGAAGACCTGGCAGCCATTTTCGAGGGCGACTGCTACACCTTCACTTCTCTCGATAACCGGCTGAAAAGAAGCGCCACGGTCTATATAAGGGGCCACGTCAGCCCTGCCGGCGGCGGCTCGCCCGCGATCTGCATCCTGGACGGCGGAGTCTGGGTCCCTCTGCCCACTGCCTACGACAGTCAGGTCGGGGCCTACAGTGCCGTTACAGACAGGCTGGGCACCTACGCCCTGCGCTCGACCGATGCCCTTCCAGTCCGGGAGCTGCCGCGAGGGTTCGCCCTGGCCCAGAACAGCCCCAACCCGTTCAATCCCTCGACCCGTATCTCCTATTCCGTCCCGGAGCGGGAGGCGGACGGCCAGGTCAGGCTGAACGTATACAACCTGCGCGGGGCTCTGGCTGCATCACTGGTGGACGAGTTTCAGGGGCCGGGAACCTATGCAGTGGAGTGGGATGGCCGCGACCGGCAAGGGCGCGACCTCCCGAGCGGAGTTTACTTCTACCGTCTGGAAAGCGAAGACCTGGTCATCACCCGTAAGATGGTACTGATCCGCTGACGGACAGGACTCTTAACCGCGGAGCATTCAAAGATGAAAGTCAAATTACTCAGCCTGCCGGCTCTGATAGCGGTCCTGGTATCATGCAGCGCACCCTCGGCTCCCGAGTATAATCCCCTGCCCAGTTACTACCAGGAGGTCAGCCGGGGATGGAGCTTTTTCGACCAGGATAACTATGCCCTGGCCGCGGCCAGTTTTCGCAAGGCCATAGAAAACGACACCGATAATACAGAGAGCGAGGCACTTGTCGGGTTGGCCTGGAGCCTGGCTCTGCAGGATTCACTGGTCAGAGCCGTCAGCAGCTACCAGTCGGCTCTGGCGAGGAACCCCGAGAGCCCCAAGCCTCTTATCTATGTTCTGAGCGGCTTGAGCTTGTGCTACCGCGACCTGGAGCCGCCCGATAACGAAGCTGTGAAGGACTATGCCCGGGCCGCCCTGGAAATCGACGAGAATTTCGTTTTCGAACATAAGAGTTCAATCAATGCGCAGGATCTGATAGCGGTCCTGGCCGAGGCCTATTTCAACCTCGAGCAATACGACTCTGCCGCCGTCTACGCCGATCCCCAGGGTACGCTGGATCCCGCTGCGGAAGACTACCAGGAAAAACTGCTGGCGAAAATAAACTCAAAACTGAGACTGGAAGGAAGGTGATCCCTTGAAGTCGAGTCCCTTGATTCCTTGCCTGCTTCTATCTGTCTTGCTCCTGGCCATGCCCGGGACCGCTGCGGCACAGACTATCGAACAGTTCTATCAGGCGAGCCTCTACGTGCAGCGCGGCGATCAGTACACGAGCATGAATCTCTGGGACAAAGCCGAGGAAGAGTACTGGAAAGCGGTCGAGCTGGATTACAACAACATCAGGGCCAGGAAAGGCCTGGGCGACGTCTACCGTCAGAAAGGGATGTTTACCAAAGCGGTCGAGAACTACCAGATCATGCTGAACCAAAGGCCCGACGACGTGGAGATCCAGTACCAGATCGCCCTGTCCTATTACGACAACCACGAGTACCAAAAAGCCGTGGCCGCTGCTGAAAAGGCGCTGAATATCAATCCCGAGCTGTCCAAAGCGGACAACCTGATCCGGCTGAGCAATGATAAGTACAATGACCAGCAAGTCGAAAACAAACTCCTGCTCGACAAAGAAAAGGTTGCCCTGCAAAACTACCGCCAGGTCCAGGAGCTCAAGGAGGGCGCTTTTATCGGCAAGCTGGTGCCCGGCTGGCGGCTGATCCAGACTGCCGAAACCAAGAGCATGTGGACCGGCTACACTATCCTTGGCACCACGGCAGCCATGCTTCTAGGCGGTTACATGCTGCGGAGCTCCGGGCAGAAAGCCTATGATCAAGCTCTCGAGGCCTCCTCGAGAAAGGTCTACGACAACCGGGTGGACCTCGGAGAAAGAAGATACAAATACGGCGGGTATATGATCGATGCCGCCCTGGGGCTGATAGTGCTCAACATTATGGACTCGATAATGTTCAAGGGGAAAATTTTTGGCGGCCGCACCCGGGTCAAGCCCACCATTCCCGAAAGAGAGCGTAACCAGACTTATTAACAGGAGCAAAAAATCCTCTCCGGTCGGGTTTGGATCGTGAACCCGGACCGGGCGGCGGCCTCCGACGGCGGCTTTTTATCCGGCCGGCGCGGGTTGCCGGGATAATTCAGGGCCGGGAATGATTAAACCCGGCCCGGACAGAGAGGTCCCATTGCGGGGCCTTATTTTTTTGCCTATAATACCACCAGCCCGGATTATTCACGAACCGGAGGCCGCGTAGCTAAGTGGCCGGAGATCCGGGCACGGATGTGCCCGACACCCTGATTTGTCCGG
>JAFGTO010000541.1 GCA_016934095.1 Candidatus Glassiibacteriota bacterium | reverse complement strand
GCCGGGATTCCCTGACTCCCTGCTTGAAGACTTTCTCGAAGACCGTGCCCGGGAAATCCCTCAGGGCGGGCTCCCGGCGGACCTCGGTCATTATCTCCCTGATCACTGCTGCGTCCCCGGCCAGCTCCCTCAGCACCAGGCGCACGAATTCAGGGTCGCCGCCGAAAATCTCGATATAAAAAGCGACCACGCTCCTCAGCTTCTGCTCGACCGGCTCATCCCGCTGGGTTATCTCGCTGATTTTTTGCAGGTTTTTAAGGAAAGTCCTCTTGAAAACCAGGCGGTAAAGGTTCCTCTTGCTGCTGAAATAGTAATAGATCATGGCCTTGTTGGCCCCCGAAAGCTCGGCGATGCGCTGCACCCGGGCCCCGTCATATCCCCTCTCGACAAACTCGCGGCGGGCGGCCTCGAGGATCTTCTCCCTGGTGGTTTCCTCTTCCGGCTGCTTTGCCGGGGGTTTTCGCTTTTCCGGTGCCTTCATCTCCGGCCTCTTAACCAATTGGTTAAACCAACTGTTTAGTTAATTATATCTCGAAGACTCATCCCTGTCAAGTCTTTTTTGACAATAATCACTACTGAACCAGCCCCTCTCAGACTCCGGCATCAGACCAGGGGCGGCCGGTCTCAAGCCTATTGGTACATTACTTGCTCTTTTTATCGCCGGAAGAGACCCTGAAAACCATAACAAAGCCTGCAACAAGAAGATAACGTATGCAACGCTCATTCTCAGCTTGGTATTCCAGGCCAGTCATGTTGAAAATTTTTCCCTGCCTGCTGCTTTGCCTGCTCTTTGCAGCCTGCAGCAGCGATCCCGGCGGCAGCCCGTTCCTCCCGGCGGATGAAAGCTCGGACCCTTTTCAGCCGGCCCGGACCACAGCCTCCGAGCTGAGCATGGATATCAGCCTCACCCTGCGTCAAGGCCGGGGCGGAAATTCCGCTTTGCTGGCCGTGGCTCGCGATGACACCACTTCCGACAGCCTGAACCTGTATATCGATGTCGAGGTTACCAATGTCGGCCCGGAGATTTTTTTCCTCCCGGCGCAGGTCGACACGCTGAGTCTGGTTATCCGGGTCAGGTTTGTCGACTACCCCCACTACAGGGATGCCATCCGCGGCAGGCTCAGGCTGGCTGTCGGCCAGACCTATACAGGGCTGGAGGCTACCGATGTCCTGGAGACCGAGTTCGGGGCCGATACCACGCTGACCGGCAGACTGCCGCTGAGCAGGATCGATTCCTTTCAGGTAGCCGATAACGTTGCAGTCTACGGCCAGGTGCTGAGCCCGGGCCGCTATCTGGTGGCCACCCGGGTCCAGCGTTTCGAGGGCACCTCCCCCCCGAGCGCCAAACCCGCCCCTGACCTGGTGGGATATGTCAAATCCACGGATCTTTCCGCCAACCGGCTCTATGTCAACGAGGCCACGGTGGTGATCACCGACAGCACCAGGATCGAATCATCCTCCGGGGAGCTTATTTCCCTGTACAGCCTGCACAGCGGTGAAAACTCGCTCACAGCCACTGCCATGGCCTGGGCCCTGGACGACGACGGGTACATCATGGCAAACGGCTGGGAATTCAAGCGTTTTACCCTCATTGTCTCCCGCCCGCTCGCTGAATAGAAAGTTTCCATCCTGCGCCGCGTGCGGGTTTCTCCCGCCCGGATCCCGGAAGACCTCATCAGTGCATCTCAGAATTGAACGGCTCAAGCCGAGCTCCCGGAGACTTCCCTCCCGCCGGGATGTTCAAAAAAATACGCCTCCCGGCCGGGGTCGGTGGTACTAACGGGAGAAAAATATTTTTCTTTCACTCTTGACAGTCTATTTCTTTTTTAATACAATAAGGCTAATTTTATCATTATTTTATCTCCAGTTTGTTTAACTCCTTAGTTTACAGAAATTTACTATCATTCTCCCCGGGATCGGCCCGGCAAGGCTTACTCGATATTTCCGTTCAGGGAGGGGCCATGGAAAACCGCGCCTTTGATGATGAGCGCTTTGACGATGACCTCGATGAGTTCGAGGAAGAAGAGCTCGAGGAAGAGCTTTTTGAGGAAGAAGAGGAATTCGAAGAAGACGACTTGGACAGCGACGAGCCAGATGAAGATGAAGATGAAGACTATGATGATTACGATGATTACGACTGAGCGTTTCTTCAATCGGTAAGTGCCCGGTTCCAGTATAGCCGCCGGCCGGATTACCGGCTGCCTGTCGGCGTGCACTTTCTTCCGGTGAAAGAGGAACCGGCGGCGTCTTCGAAAAGCAACAAACCGCCTGCGGTCAGCAGCGCCTTGTTTGTCCGGGGTGTGAATTGAACGCCCGAGCGCATTCCCCGAGGATTGGCTCAAGGGGAGTCTTCAATCATTTCTGTAAAACGCCGGGGGAGTTGTCCCTGGCTTTTTCCTTGACAGTTGCCCGGCTTAAAGATACTTTTAATACTTGCGGGAACAATAATTCCGTAAATCACTAATTTATCCGTTGCCTTGGTATCGACCTCGAGGCAGTCATGTTCCGAACCGACAAACTCAGACCTTTTAAGCCTGAATTCTGAGACTCCTCAACAGCAGTTTCAAAGGGTTATGGTCTGTGTTTTGCGGAGCCGGTTTCCGGAATCAAGCGGAGTTACCATGCGTAAAAACCGTGACAGCCATAGCTTCCGGCGGACCGAACCAGCGAATCACTCTCAGGACCGCCTGCTCAAACTGCTGCTGTGGCCGCGGAAATCACCTTAACTATGCTTTAAGAGGCTCAAAGCCATGAGGCGGATCCGCTGGCCCTGATTTTTCCGGACAGCGGTTTTTTTTTGCCGCCCGGCCGGGATTGTTCATGAAATCCGGCACTATCTGTTTATATGCAGGGACACACCAACGCTTGCGCCCGAACGAAGAAAAATTTTCCTTCCGGAAGGGCAGACACATCGGTCTGCCTCTACAAGGTTCGGGGAAATTGGTGAATTACCCGGCTTAGCAAGAATGCGAGTTACTTCCATGGACAGTTTTTACTACAGGCAGGGAAAGCTCTGCTGCGAGGAATTACCGCTAGACAAGCTCGCAGACAGCGTGGGCACCCCCTGTTATGTCTACAGTAAAGGCGGGCTGCTCGGCTCCTATAACGAGCTGGACAGCGCCTTTGCCGGGCTGGACCACATGATCTGTTTTTCGGTGAAAAGCAACTCCTCCCTGGCGCTGCTCAAGCTGCTGGGCGAGCGCGGGGCGGGCATGGATATTGTCAGCTCGGGCGAGCTCTACCGGTCGCTGAGGGCCGGGGTCCCGGCCGGGAGCATAGTATACAGCGGCGTGGGGAAAACCGACAGCGACATCCGCTATGCCCTGGAGAGCGGGATACTGTGCTTCAATGCCGAGAGCCTGCCCGAGCTGGAAGCTCTCGACCGGGTGGCCGGCAGCCTGGGCAAAGTCGCCCCGGTCAGCCTGCGGATCAACCCGGACGTGGCAAGTAATACCCACGAATATACCTCCACCGGCCGGAAAGAGACCAAGTTCGGTATCCCTTTTACTGCGGCCCTGGACTGTTACCGGGAAATACGCAGCTACAGGAACCTCAGAGTCTTCGGGATCGACATGCATATCGGCTCGCAGATCACCGAGCTGGAGCCGATCGTCCTGGCGACAGAGCGCCTGGCGGAGCTGTTCCTCCGCCTGAGCGAAGAGGGCATCCGGCTCGAGGCTGTCGATATCGGCGGCGGCCTGGGAATCCGTTACCACGATGAGACCCCGCCGTCGCCTGCCGAATATGCAAAGGCGCTGGTGCCTGTGCTCAAGCCGCTGGGCTGCCGGTTAATTATCGAGCCAGGCCGTTATATCAGCGGCCAGGCCGGGGCCCTGCTGACCAGGGTCATCTATTTCAAGGAAACCGGGGTCAAGAACTTCGCAGTGGTGGATGCCGGCATGAACGACCTCATCCGGCCCAGCCTATATAACTCGTACCACAGGGTGCTGCCGGTGTCGGAGGACAACAAGGGGCGCGCGGTCAGTATGGACGTAGTTGGGCCGATATGCGAGAGCGGCGACTGGCTGGCCAAAGACCGACTGCTACCCCCGCCCGAACCGGGCGACCTGATGGCGGTGCTGAGCGCGGGCGCCTACGGTTTCACCATGAGCTCCAATTACAACAGCCGCCCGCGCGGCGCAGAGGTGCTGGTGGACGGTACCGGCTACAGGGTGATCCGCCGGGCGGAGACCCTGGAAGACCTGGTCCGCGGCGAGGAACTCTGAAAGCCATGATCGAGTTTGTCAAAATGCACGGCTGCGGGAACGACTACCTGTTTGTCGACTGCCTGCACGTCAAAGCCCCCGGCGACCCGCAGGCCCTCTCCCGCAGGATGAGCGACCGCCACTTCGGTGCGGGCGCCGACGGCCTGGTGCTGGTCCTGCCTGCCGATAATACGGCGGCCCAGGTGCGGATGCGGATGTTCAACGCGGATGGCAGCGAGGCCCAGATGTGCGGCAATGCTGTCCGCTGCCTGGCCAAGCTGGTCTACGAAAGAGGCTGGATCGTACGGGAGCGAATGGCTGTCGAGACCCTGGCCGGCCTGATCGGCCTGGAGCTGTTCCTCCGGGAGGGCAAGGTCCGTACGGTGCGTGCCGACATGGGAGCGCCGCGCTTTGCCGCCCGCGAGATCCCGGCCCGGCTGGACCTCGAGCAGGTGGTCGAGTACCCCCTGGAGGCAGGCGGGCGGGAATTCAAAATAACCTGCGTCTCGATGGGCAACCCGCACTCGGTGATCTTTCTCGAAGAGGAGGTAGAGCGGTTCGCGGTACGCGATTTCGGCCCGCTGATCGAGAACCACCCCCTGTTCCCGGAGCGGACGAACGTGGAGTTTATCAACGTGCGGGGTCCGAACCTGCTGCGCCAGCGCACCTGGGAGCGGGGCTCGGGCGAGACCCTGGCCTGCGGCACCGGGGCATCCGCAGCGGCCGCGGCAGCCATCCTTACCGGCAGGTGCCGGCCCGGCAAGGTCGATATCGACCTCAACGGCGGGCGGCTGGCTATCGAGTGGAGTCAGGGCGAAAACGTGATGATGACCGGCCCGGCCGAGGAAGTCTACACCGGCTGCTGGCCGCATGACTGACAGGCAGTCTCTGGTGCGGCCCTTTATGCCTGCTCTGCCTGACGATTTGCTTTAAACACTATAGCGGTCTCAACATAAAAGAAAGAGTATCACACCATGCCAGAGCCTTTCATGCAGCAGCTTTTCGCCGGGCGCCTCGGCGGCAGGAACTTCGGTAAGGACACCACGCCCTACAAGTTCGAAAAAATCAAGCGGGCCAAGCGGGCCGCCGTCCTCGAACACCCCGGGGTGGAGCTGATCGACCTGGGTGTCGGAGAGCCGGATGAAATGGCCCCGGAGCCAGTGGTAAAAACCCTGGTCGAGGAGGCGCGCAAACCCGAGAACCGCGGTTACACGGACAACGGGATCGGAGAGTTCCGCCTGGCCGCGGCCCGCTATCTGGAAGAGGTTTTCGGTGTCCGGGGCCTGGACCCGGACACCCAGGTCAACCACTCGATCGGCAGCAAGAGCGCCCTGGCCCTGCTGCCGAGCGCTCTGGTGGACCCCGGCGACGTGGTGCTGATGACCGTGCCCGGATACCCGGTGTTCGGCACCCACAGCGCATGGTACGGCGCCGAGGTGGTGAGCCTGCCCCTGAGGCCGGAGAACGGTTTTTTCCCGGACCTCGATTCAATCGACAGGGCCACCGCGGAGCGGGCCAAGGTGCTGGTTATCAACTACCCGAACAACCCCACGGGCAAGGCGGCAGACAGGGACTTTTTCAGTCGCGTGGTCGAGTTTGCCCTGCGCAACCGCGTGGCGGTGATCCAGGACGCGGCTTACGGCGCCCTGGTCTACGGCAGAGAGCCGCTTTCTTTCCTCTCGGTGGATGGGGCGCTCGAGGTCGGGGTAGAGCTGCACTCGCTGTCCAAGTCATTCAACATGACCGGCTGGCGGATCGGGTTTGTCGCCGGCAACGAGCTGCTGGTCAAGGCTTTCGCCGAGGTCAAAGACCACTCGGACAGCGGCCAGTTCGCCGCCATCCAGAAAGCCGCCGCCGCCGGCCTGGCCAGCCCCGGGCTGACCGGGGCCATCCGCGACAAGTACGCCCGCAAGCTCGGGCTGCTGATCGAGGTTTTCAACGAGCTGGGGTTCTCGGCCCGGATGCCTGAGGGGACTTTCTACCTCTACCTGCCGGCTCCCAGGTCCATTGCCGGCGGGGAGCGGTTCGAGACCGCCGAGGCCTGCTCCCAGTACCTGATCCGCAGGCACCTGATCTCTACTGTCCCGGAGGACTCCTGCGGAAGGTTCCTGCGCCTGAGCGCCACTTTTATCGCCGGCTCGCCGGGCGAGGAGCAGCGGATCGCCTCCGAGATCAGACAGAGGCTGGCCGGCATCGAGTTCGAATTCTAGGCCCATCGGCCGGGGAAACTCACCCGCCGGCCGGGACGGCTTGAAAAATTTCAACCCCAGCCCTGGAGGGGAAAATGTTTGAGGGATCTACCGTGGCTCTGGTAACTCCATTCCGCGACGGGAAAGTCGATGAAAAGGCCATGGGCGACCTGGTGGAGTTCCATCTGGCAAAAGGCACCGATGCCTTGCTGCCCTGTGGCTGTACCGGCGAGGCCGCGACCCTGGACCACGAGGAGCAGATCAGGACGATACAGGTGGTGATCGAGGCCGCGGCCGGCAAGGTGCCGGTCCTGGCCGGCACGGGCAGCAACAGCACCCGCGAGGCGATCCACCTGACCGGGAAAGCCAGGAAGCTGGGGGCGGACGCCGCCCTGCTGATCAGCCCTTACTACAACAAGCCGACCCAGGAGGGTATCTACCTCCATTACAAGGCGGTGGCCGAGGCTGTGGACATCCCTGTCGTGCTCTACAACGTGCCGTCGCGCACCGGCAAGAGTATCGAGCCGGAAACCGTGGCCCGGCTGAGCGAGATCGCAAACATCGTGGCTATCAAGGAGGCCTCCGGCAGTGTCGACCAGTCGAGCGCCATTGCCGGGCTCTGTGACATCATCATCCTCTCCGGAGATGACTCGCTCACCCTGCCGCTGATGTCGGTCGGGGCCAGGGGCGTGGTCTCGGTGGCCGCCAACGTGGTCCCCGACCGGGTGGCCGCCATGACCCGGGCCTGGCTCGACGGCGACCCGGAGCAGGCCAGGAAGATCCATTACGAGCTGCTGGGGCTGTTCAAGGCCCTGTTTATCGAGACTAACCCCATCCCGGTCAAGACCACCCTGGCTGAAATGGGAATGATCGCCGGGGAGTTCAGGCTCCCCCTCTGCCCCATGAGCGAGGCCAACCGGGGCAAGCTGCTTTCGGTAATCCGCAAGTACAAGCTTACCAGTTAAAAGGAGCCTTACCGATGCTCGAGATCACACTGGTCGGCGCCGCCGGCCGCATGGGTCAGCGGATAATCTCGGCGATCTTCGACAGCGGGGACACCCGGCTGGCTGCGGCCGTGGAAGCCTCCGGCCACCGCTGCCTGGGGCAGGATGCCGGAGTGGTGGCCGGAGTCGGCCCGCTGAAAGTGGAAATCAGCGACAAGCTCGGCGACTCGGTCAGGAAAGGCGGAGTGGCTATCGATTTTTCGCTGCCGGAATCTGCGGTAAAAACGGCGGAGGTCTGCGCCGCACAGGGGATGCCGCTGGTCGCCGGGGTCACCGGCCTGTCCGCCGGGCAGAAAGAGGCCCTTGCCCGGGCGGCCGAGGCGATCCCCCTGGTTCACGCCCCCAACATGAGCGTGGGAGTCAACCTGATGTTCAAGGTGGTGGGTCAGGTGGCCCGCGTGCTGGGAGATAATTTCGATGTCGAGATTGTCGAGACCCACCACCGGTTCAAGAAAGATGCGCCCAGCGGCACGGCCAACCGGCTGGCCGAGGTGATTGCCGAGGCCTTGGACCGAGACCTGCGCGAGGTGGCCTGCTACGGGCGCCGGGGTATCACCGGAGAGCGCGACCGCCGCCAGATTGCGATCCACGCCCTGAGGGCCGGGGACGTGGTGGGCGAGCACACGGTGGTGTTCGGCGCACCGGGCGAGCGTTTCGAGGTTACCCACAAGGCGCACAGCCGCGATACTTTCGCCCGCGGCGCCCTGGTCGCCGCCCGCTTTGCCGCCGGCGCCGGGCCTGGCCTGTATGATATGCAGGACGTCCTGGGCCTGAAAGACTGATTTCTGTATTACCTGTTTTTTTAGCTCCATTATTTCCAGACCCAACCCTATCCAAAGATAAGGTTTTTCCGCTCAGCAGCATCAAAACAGGAGGTGGTCAATGTCTGTCTCCAAGCTGGTCAGCCGTATCGAGGACTCAATCACCCTGGCGATCAGCGCCAAAGCCAAGGCCATGAAAGCCCAGGGAATCGACGTGGTGGGCCTGAGTGCCGGCGAACCTGACTTCGACACTCCGGAGCACATAAAAAAGGCGGCGATAAAAGCGATCAACGACGGGATAACCAAGTACACCCCTGCAGCAGGCCTGCCCGAGCTGCGCAAGGCTATCGTCGAAAAATTCCGGGTGGACAACGGCCTGACCTACAAACCCGAGGAGATCATTGTCGGCTGCGGCGCCAAGCAATCGGTATTCATCGCGGTGATGGCCCTGGTGGACCCGGGCGAGGAAGTGATCATCCCCACCCCCTACTGGGTGAGCTACCCGGAAATGGTCAAGGCGGCCGGAGGAATACCGGTTATCCTGGAGACCACCGCCGAATCCGGCCTGAAAATTACACCCGAACAGCTTAAAAAAGCGATCACCCCGAAAACCAAGCTGCTCAT
>JAFGTO010000540.1 GCA_016934095.1 Candidatus Glassiibacteriota bacterium | reverse complement strand
GGCTCGCGGTACGCTATAGTACAGCTTCACCGCCGCTTCCTTGCTCTCGGACAAATCAGGGTGTCGGGCACATCCGTGCCCGGATCTTCGGCCACTTAGCTACGCGGCCTCCGGTTCGTGAATAATCCGGGTTAAGGAAATGCTTGACTCTGTGCATTTGTATTGCCATAATTGTCTTTCATTTGGAGACCCGGCCCGGTTCTGCCGGCTGCGGCGGACCCGGGTAACGGCTCTCCGGAAGATGGCCGGCCTGTCGAGGTGCCACTCTGTCGTTTCCGCGAACCGCTGCCCTCTGGAACCCCCTGAAATGGATGCAGAGCAGATTATCAGCAGACTCGGGCTCGAGCCCCACACCGGCGAGGGCGGATTTTTCAGGGAGACCTACCGCAGCGCGCAGACAATACCGCCCCAGGCGCTGGGCGGACTATACCAGTCAGAGAGAAGCCTGAGCACCGCGATCTATTACCTGCTGACTCCCGATGACTTCTCAGCCATGCACCGGCTGCGCAGCGATGAGGTCTTTCACTTCTACCTGGGAGACCCGGTAACCATGCTCCTGCTTTATCCGGACGGGCAGGCCGGGATAAAAGTCCTGGGCCGGGATCTCGAAGCCGGCCAACTGCTGCAGGTCCCGGTCCCGCGCTCGGTCTGGCAGGGCCTGTACCTGAACGAGGGCGGCGGTTTCGCCCTGCTGGGCACTACCGTGGCGCCCGGTTTCGACCCGGATGATTTCGAGCTGGGCGACCGTGAGAGCCTCTGCCGCCTGTACCCGGGATCCTTAGAGCTGATCGAAAGGCTCACCCGCCAGCGATAAGAAGGCCGGGGCTGCACCGGCGGCCCGGCGGCCGGGAAACGTTCCGGCACTGACTTGCTGCACGGTTTTTCCATGAAGCACTAAACCCGCCAGGGACCGGCCCGGTTCAATGTCCGCTGAAAAAGCCGGTCAGAAAACTCCATACCGTTTTCCCCGGAGGTTATCTCATGGCCTTGAGCATCCTGGATAAGGTGATTTTCATCGGCTACTTCGTGGTGGTCCTGCTTATCTGCCTGGCATATTCGAAACGGGCCGGGAAGAGCACCCAGGCTTTTTTCCTCTCCGGGCGGAACCTGCCCTGGTATATCGCCGGCACCTCGATGATCGCCACCACTTTCGCTGCGGATACCCCCCTGGGTGTGACCGAGCTGGTCGCCAAGAACGGAGTGGCCGGCAACTGGTTCTGGTGGAACTTCGTGCTGGGCGGCACCCTGACAGTCTTCTTTTTCAGCCGCCTCTGGCGCCGGGCCGGAATCCTCACCGACCTGGAGTTCATCGAGCTGCGCTACAGCGGCCGGCCGGCAGCTTTCCTGCGTGGTTTCCGGGCGATCTACCTGGGGCTGTTCATCAACTCGGTGATTATCGCCTGGGTCAACCTGGCCATGTTCAAGATCTTGAACATCCTGATGGGCTGGGACAACATGCTGCTGGTGGTGGGCCTCTGCATGGCTTTCGTCACTCTTTACAGCGCCATGAGCGGGATCTGGGGCGCCGCCGTATCCGACACCCTGCATTTCACCACTGCCATGGTGGGCTGTATCGCCCTGGCGATAGTGGCGCTGCTGCACCCCGATGTGGGCGGCCTGTCCGGGATCAAGGCCAAGCTGCCTGAGGAGACCCTCAATTTCCTGCCCAGTATCGGCGATGTTTCCTCGGCGGAGGGCGTAGCGGGAGTGCTGAAACTAAGCATCCCGGCTCTGCTGGCTTATCTCGGCATCCAGTGGTGGGCCTCCTGGTACCCGGGGGCCGAGCCGGGGGGCGGCGGGTACGTGGCCCAGCGGATGATGTCCGCCAAGGACGAGCGCCACAGCCTGCTGGCCACCCTCTGGTTCACCATCGGGCACTACTGCGTGCGGCCCTGGCCCTGGATCCTGGTGGCCCTGGCCTCGCTGATCCTCTACCCTGACCTAGGGCCTACCGAAAAAGCGGACGGGTTCGTGATGGTGATCCGCGACCACCTGCCCTCGGGCCTGAAAGGCGTGCTGGTCGCGGCTTTCTTCGCCGCCTACATGTCCACCATAGCCACCCAGCTGAACCTGGGCACCAGCTACCTGATCAACGATTTCTACCGGCGCTTCATGCGGACCGGGGCGGACGAGCACCATTATGTCAAAGCCAGCCGGATGACCACCGTGCTGATGATGCTGGTGGCGCTGGTTATCACCAGGATGCTGACCACCGTCTCTGGTGCCTGGTCGTTTATCATCCAGTGCGGCGCCGGAGTGGGCCTGGTGTTCATCCTGCGCTGGTTCTGGTGGCGGGTCAACGCCTGGAGCGAGATCCTGGGCCTGGTGGCCCCGTTCCTGGCCTACGGCTACATCGAGATCGGCCGGGGTTACCAGTGGCCGCTGACCGACATCCAGTTCCCCAACACCCTTTACTATATCGTGCTTTTCACTACCGTGGTCTGGATAACCGGCACCCTGTTTACCGCACCGGTAGCGCACGAACACCTGAAAGCGTTCTACCGCAGGGTCCACCCCGGGGGGTGCGGCTGGAGCAGGATCGCCCAGGAATGCCCGGAAGTCAAGGGCGACACCGGTTTTCCGGCCCTGATCGTATGCTGGCTGGCCAGTGCGGGCCTGGTCTACGGAGTGCTGCT
>JAFGTO010000539.1 GCA_016934095.1 Candidatus Glassiibacteriota bacterium | reverse complement strand
CCAAAGCCACCGCAGCGAAGTATATCTCAGCACCAAGTACTCTCCAGGCGACACCCCGGACAAGCTGATGCATGATTTCGAGACCTCGCTGAAACGCTTCCGCACCGATTATGTCGACGTGGCCAACATGCACGGCCTCGGCTCGCTGGACGACGTGGAGCTGATGTTCAGCTCCGGAGCGCTGGAGACCCTGGTCAAGCTCAAGGAACAAGGGGTGGTGAAATATATCGGCATGACCAGCCACAACCATCCGCCGGCGACAGTGGAGGCGGTGAAAAGGTTCGACTTCGACGTGGCGCTGATGGCCGCCAATGCCAGCAAGGTGCCTTTCTTCGGCGAATTCGACACCCAGGTGGATGCCAGCTTCGAGGACACCGCCCTGCCCCTGGCCCTGGAAAAGGGGATGGGCGTCTGGGCTTTCAAAGTCACCGGCCAGAGGAGGCTTATCCGCAAGAAGGACGAGCAGGACAAGGCGCCGGGCTCCGAGCTTATCCGTTATGCCCTCAGCCTCCCGGTGCACGGTATCGTGCTGGGGATGAGCACTCCCGAGCATGTTGAGAGCGCCGCCGCGCTGGCGGCCGGTTTCACGCCGATGACCCGGGAGGAGATGCTGCACTGGAACGATTGCCTGGCCGAGTCCGCCAACCAGATGGCACTCGACTACATGAGGAGGGATTACCTGGATGACGGCGGTTACCGCGCCCACCTGGCCTGATTGCAATTTAATAAAAAAGATCTCCGTGGGAGGGGGGAAACCTTTTCCAAAAGGTTTTCTCCTTTCCCCCATAACACTACAAGACAGCGAAAGCGCCGGCAGGTCCAGCTCCGGCGCTTTTATTTTTATGCTCCGATACTGTCAGGCAGGCCCAGGAGATCACCCTCCGAGCAATCTTCTCCCCGGCCTGCCAGGCTTTAACCTTACGGCTGCAGGCTTTATTCCTTGCGGATTCGTTTTAACCGCTCCTCGAACGGGCCGTGCCGCAGGGTACCGTACCCGGCCCCGGTGGGATGACTGTTTTCGATCCCCCGCAGGACATAGTTCCTGGCCGCAGCTACCGCCTGTTCCAGGCTGAGTCCCAGGGCCAGTCCGGCGGCCACGGCCGCGCTCAGGGTGCAGCCGGTCCCGTGCGTATGCGAGGTGCGGATGCGGGCCTGCTCGAAGATCTTTTCCTCACCCGAGGGCAGGGCCAGGTAATCGTACAGGGTATCGCCCTCCAGGTGCCCGCCCTTGACCAGCACAGCGCCGGCGCCCATGCCCTGGAGCTTTTCGGCGGCGCGGGCCATGCTCTCGATCCCGGTAACCGGGAAACCCACCAGGCGCTCGGCCTCCCGGGCATTCGGCGTGATCAGTGCGGCCCTGGGGAAAAGCCGCCCGACCATCGCCTCCACCGCCGGTTCCTCCAGCAGCGGGTCCCCGCTCTTGGCCACCAGCACTGTATCCAGCACCAGCGGCGGACCCTTGAAACTGGCCAGGACCTCTGCCACCGCCTCGACAATCTTCCTGTCTGCCAGCATGCCGCACTTGATAGCATCCGCGCCGATATCACCGAGCACCGCCTCGAGCTGCAGCCTGACAAAATCTGCCGGCAGCTTGCAGACTCCCTGCACGCCCAGGGAATTCTGGGCGGTAGCCGCAGTGAGCACGCTCATGCCGAAACAGCCGAAAGACTGGAAAGTTTTCAGGTCCGCCTGGATTCCCGCTCCGCCGCCGGAGTCGCTGCCGGCGACAGTCAAAGCCCGGGGAGGGCACTCGTTACCTTTCACCGGCGAGAACCTCGGCAGTCAGATTGATATAGTCGCGGGCTCCGGCGCTCGAGATATCGTACTCGAAAATGGTCATCCCGTAGGCGGGGGATTCCCTGAGCCTGATATTGCTGTGGATGATTGTCTTGAACAGCTCTTTGGGGAAAAGCTTGCCCAGTACCCCGTAAATCTCGCGGCTGATCCGGGTGCGCACGTCGTACTGGGTGGCCAGCACTCCCATCAGCCTGACCTGGTGGCCCGTGCGCTGGCAAACCTCCTTAATCAGCTCAAAAGTCTGCTTCAGCCCGCTGATCGAGAAATAATCCATTCCCACCGGCACGATCACCTGTTCGACAAAATACAGCACGTTGATATTGATCAGGTTCATCCCGCTGCTGCAGTCGCAGATAACGTAGTCGCAGTTGGTCAGGTCTTCCAGGGCGAAACTGAGCACCTTGTCTCTTTCTTTACGCCGCGAGATTTCCCATTCGCTCTCGAAAAGCTGTCTGCCGCCCGAGGTGATCACGAACAGGTTCCGGCGCACCTCGGTCATATTGGCTTTCTTGCCCAGCAACAGATCACTGAGGGCCTCGCCGTTTTCCAGGTCGAAAATCTCGGCAACATTGTTCTGCGGGTCGCAGTCCAGCAGGATCACCCGTTTCCCGTTAAGCGAAAGCCCGTGGGCCAGGTTGATCGAGGTTGTAGTCTTACCGACCCCTCCCTTGGTGGAGATAATGGCGACCTTCTTCATGCACCTTCCTTCCAGCTCTGTCCGGTGCAGCCGGTCAGCGGTGGAATCCGGAGGAAAGATTCCGGGCCGGCTGCACTCACTGAAGATATTGAATAATAAAGCTCTGATACGTAAACCAGATTATCATAAAGGGATTTATTTTTCAAGGATTTTTATCCCTTCCGGCCGCGAAGCGAGGCCGGTAGTGCCCGGCCGGCGCTCCCGGCAAACCGCTGAGGCGCGGACATGCCGGGGGTGAAGGCGGCCGGGCGGGACTTCTCCGGTCTTAGAGCCTAAGCCTCTTGCCGAAAACCAGTTGCACCATAAAATTAAAGTATTTTTTCAGCTAGCCGATAAGATATATGACTCGCAAGGGTCTACTGCACAAACGACTTCTCTGTTACCGACCCCCGGTAACCAAGACTTCTTCGCGGAAGCTGATTGTGCAGCAGGGCTTTGGAATTTGCAGATTCCAAAGCCCGTTTTTTTTCCTGGTACCGAGGTAAAAAAAGGCCCTCCGCCGCCGCCAACTCCAGCCGCGAGGAGGGCCTGATAATACAAAGGGATATACAGGTAAGCTTACCGGGATCCCTTAGACATTCTCCTTTTCTTTCTTGCTCTTTTCGATAATCTTCTCGGTCAGCTCCCGGGGGACTTCCTCGTAGTGAGAAAACTCGCTCATGAACATCCCCCTTCCCTGGGTGATTGAGCGCACCTGGGTGGAGTACTTATACAGCTCGGCCAGGGGCACCTTGGCGGCAACTTTCTGGAAGTTGCCCTCGCTGGTCATGCCCATGATGCGTCCCCGGCGGCTGTTCAGGTCGCCGATCACGTCCCCCATGTATTCCTCCGACACCAGGACCTCCACGTTCTGGATAGGCTCGATGATCACCGGGTCCGCCGCCAGCGTGGCTTTTTGAAATGCCATGCTCCCCGCCACCTGGAAAGCGACATCGGATGAATCCACCGAGTGGTAGCTGCCATCGAAGCATTCCGCCTGGAAATCCACCATCTGAAACCCTGCCAGCACTCCTTTGCCGGCCGCTTCCCTGATCCCTTTCTCCACCGAGGGCACGAACTTGTTGGGGATCGCACCACCGACTATCTTGTCCACGAACTCAAAGCCTGCGCCGCGCTCCCTGGGGCTGACCCGGACCCAGCAGTCTCCATACTGGCCCCTGCCGCCGGTCTGTTTCTTGTATTTGCCCTGGGCCTCGGCGGTCTTGCGCACGGTCTCGCGGTAGGGAATGGCAGGCTCCACGTATTCAGCCTCGACATTGAACTTGCGGTTGAGCTTGACCATAATCACATCCAGGTGGAGCTCTCCCATGCCGGAGACTATCATCTGGTGCAGGTCGCTGTCGTAGTAGCTGTGGAATGTCTGGTCTTCTTCCTGCAATTTTTTCAGTCCCTGCGAGATCTTGTCCTCGTCGCCGCGGGTCTTCGGCTCGATACCCACGTTCATCACCGGCTTGGGGAACTCGATCTCCGGCATGACTACCTGGTCCGACTTGGAGGTCAGTGTATTACCGGTATGAGTATGCTTGAGCTTGGCCACCACACCCAGGTCGCCCGCCATGAGCTGCTCCACTTCGATACGGTCACGCCCCTGCATGATACTCAGGTGCCCCAGGCGCTCGCTCTGGCCGTCGTTGCTGTTGGTAACTTCGTCGCCGCTCTTGAGTATGCCCCTGAAAATCCGGAAATAGCTGAGCTCTCCCACGTGGGGCTCGGTAATGGTCTTGAAAACCAGTGCCACCAACGACTGGTCTTCGGCAGGAGCGATCTCGACTTCCTCTTCCTTGCCGGCCGGCCTGGCGCGCAGCGGGGGTATCATGGTCGGATCGGGCATCATCGCCACTATCGAGTCGAGCAAAGTCTTGGACCCGAAAGTCAGGGTCGCGCTGCCGCAGAACACCGGAAAGATCTCACGGGAGAGGAAACCTTTCCTGAGCGCTTCACTGAGTTCCGTTTCTTCCAGCGGCTGGTCATCGAAATATTTCTCCATCAGCCCGTCATCCTGCTCCACCACCGCCTCGACAAACTCCTTGTAAGCCTCTTCGATCTTACCGGCCATCTCCTGTGGTATCTCAACCTCATCGTACTCGTCCTGCTGGGTATTTTTCTTCCCCAGACGGGCTTTCCTGCTGATCAGGTCGACTACCCCGCGAAAACTTTCGCCCTCTCCCACCGGGACAGTCAATGGGATGATCCTGCCTTCGAAGGTATTTCTCAACTGCTCTACGACCTTGTCGAAATCGGCGTGCTCCTTATCCATCATGTTGATAAAAAAGGCTGTGGGCATTTTCTGTTCGGAGCTCAGCCGCCATGTCACCTCGGTGCCGATTTCCACCCCGCTCGCAGCATGCACCACGATCAGCGCATTGTCCGCCGCCCGTACCGTAGCGTGAGCATCGCCGATGAAATCCATGTAGCCGGGGGTATCCAGCAGGTTGATCTTCACGCCTTTCCATTCCGCATAAGCCATTGCCAGGTTGATCGAGATTTTCCGCTCGATCTCATCCTGGCTGAAATCAGTGAGGCTGTTTCCTTCATCGATACTGCCCAGACGTTTCGAGGTGTCTGCTGCAAAGCACAATGCATCGGTAAGGGAAGTCTTGCCGCAGCTTCCGTGTCCAAGTACAGCTAAGTTACGGATATCCTGGCTGTGGTAATTTTTCATGAATGAACTCCGGAGGATTGAAGCTGAATCAGTGCAGTAAATTCTGTAAAATATTGGAAGCTAGATTATATACAAAATTTCCCTTTAAGTGTCAAGAAATTGACAACTCCGGTTTTCCGGCAGAAACCGAGAGGGTCAACCGGCGGCCGGCACTCACTTTGCCAGCAGTGCGGGCTCGAACATTATCCAGCCGGTCCTCTGCGAGCCGGGCGGCACAGTCAGCAGGTGCGCTGCCTCTTGCAGGCCGAGGGCGTAAAGATTGTGCGCATCTGTCGAGCAGGTCTGGTTTTCCACGCAGAAAAATGACGGCTGCTGGGTATAGACCACCATGTGGGTAAAATCGGCAGAGGCCTCCAGGGTGATTTTCAATCCGGCATCGCGGTACTCGATCAAAGCCGGCTTCTCCGGCTTCATCCCGAGATACACATCGTCCAGGTCGAGCTCCGAAAGAGGCTTGCCGCCGGTGAGGTCATAGACTCCGCCCTCGAGCGGCTCGACTTTGCCGGTGGGCATCAGGTTCACCGCCTCCATGTGTCCGGCGGCGGGCACGGTGAGATAAGCCTGTTCACGCGAGCCGAGGTAAACGAAATAGGGATGCAGGGCAAAACCATAAGGCAGCGTAAGGCTGTCGCGGTTGTCCACGGTGTAGTCGAAGCGAACACCCAGACCGTCCACGGTAAACCTGATACTCAGGCGGTGGTCGAAGCCGAAAAGCCGGTGGAGCTCGCCGCCCGGCTTGAAATCGAGGTAGACCAGCACGCTGGCACCGTTCTCATCCACCACGGGCGGCTCGTACTCCCAGGGCACCGAGTGCACCAGTCCGTGCAGGAACCGGTCGCCGTCGTTCAGCCCGAAATCGAAGGTGCGCCCCTCAAAGGAGAACCTGCCGCCTGCCACCCGGTTGGGAGCAGGGTAAAGCACCGGGGTGCCGTAGCGGAAACCGGGCAGCTTGTCCAGGCTCTGTGGAACGTAAAGCAGCTCCCGGCCTTCGAACTGCAGGCTGAACAGGTTCGCCCCGGATTGCGGGGCGACCCTGGCCGCCAGGGGGCTGTCGCCTTTTCTCTCGAGCACGATCACCGGCTGGCCGGTCTCCGGGTCGGTCCGGACAACCGCAGAAAATAAGGGCCTGGTCATGGTTTTTTCCTCCGTTTTTCCACAGGCGATAAACAGCAGGCAAAAAGCGACCGCACTCAGCACCAAAGGTCCGAAGCCGGACATCGACAGACTGTGTTGGCCGGAACTCCGGCGGTAAAGACTGTTCATGGCAGCCTCTGAATAAAAGGGTGAAAGTGCTCCTGAAATCCATCCGGGGAGAAAAGGGCAAAACCGGTACCCGGGCATATTCTTCCGGATCCTGGTTACCGCCCTATAATAATAAGCGGTTACGCGGAATGCGCAAGAATACCCGCTGCCGCCCCAGGCTGACTTGCGCGGTTTTGTTATTGTGCCCCGGCCCGGTAAGCAGTTATTTTAAAACTGCGCCGCAACTTAAGGGGCTGTTGAAAAAAGTCTTCAACGCCCCGAAATGAAATATATTGCATGGTTGGCTGTCAAGGGCAAGGCAAGCAGTTCCGTGCTCATTCTGTTGTTACTATTGTTATTTCAAACATTTACATCTGCGAAAGAATTATATTGAAAGCCGTCCGGAACTGCCCTTGACAGCCATATTCCCTGTAATTTGCCTTTTTTAACAAGCTTTTAAAACGTCCGGGAAGCAACCGGTCAATCCGCCGGGGCAAAAGCGATAAAGGGACGGTAGGTAAGATGCGGCGGATACCTCAGGTCATAAAACAAAGGCGGCCGTAAGATGGGAGTACTGAAAAGCCTCTGGGTCGGGTCGGTTTCCATGCTGGTGGTACTGCTGGTCGTGGCTCTGCTGATCCGCCTGCTGGAAAACCGCCTGACCTTCTTCCCTTCCGCAGTACTCGAGGCACACCCGGATTCATACGGCCTGTCATACCGGGAGATGCTGCTTGAGCCCGCGGGCGGGGGCACGGTCCACGGCTGGTATTTCCCGCCGGCCCGGGCGGATGCACCGGTACTGGTAGTCTTCCACGGCAATGCCGGGAACATCTCTCACCGCCTGGACTGGATCGCACCTTTCGTGCGCCGGGGCCTGGGCGCCCTGCTTTTCGATTACAGGGGATACGGCCTCTCGCAAGGGCGGCCATCGGAGAAAAGCCTCCAGGAGGATGCGCTGGCGGTATGGGATTACCTGACCGGCTCAGCGGCCCTGCCCGCACGCAGGCTGGTGCTTTTCGGCCGCTCGCTCGGCTCGGCGCCGGCCTGTTACCTGGCGGTTCAGCGGCAGGTCGGCGGCCTGATCCTGGAGGGGGCTTTCTGCCGGGGGTCGGAGATGGCCCGCCGGATTTTCGGTTTTCTGCCAGTACACCTGGTGATGAAAAACCGCTGGGAGGTCGCCGGGATGCTGTCCGGGGTGAGGGTGCCGACCCTGATCATCCACGGCACGGCCGATGAAGTGGTGCCGTTCGAGTTCGGCAAAAGACTGGCGCAGACAAAAGGGCCGCCCAGGCTGGAGTGGTGGCAGGTCAGCGGCGGCGGCCACCTGGACCTGCATTTCCTGCTGGGTGAAAGCTACTACGGGCGGGTGGAGAGATTCGCCGGCGAGGCTGTCCCGGGCCCGGCCGGCCTTTAATCGCCTTTCAGCATGGGCAGCAGGTTTTTCATCCAGTGGACTTCCGCTCCCAGCAGGTAAAGGCGGTACTCCCTGACAAAACGGGAATGAGCCGGCTCGCCGGCCGGAGGCTCCCGCTCCAGGGATTCCTCGTAAGAGGCTTTCAGCCTCTCGTAGCGCTCGCCGAGTATCTGTTTTGCCCGGTCTGCAGGCAGGTGGCTCATGAAAGCCAGTCCTACCTCCACCGGGCTCACCGGCCCTGTGGAATCGGCCAGGCTCATCTCCAGCAGCTTTTTCAACTGCCTGCGGCCCTGGGGAGTGATCCGGTAGATCGAGCGCTCGGGACTGGCTTTGCCCGGCTCATCGCGGATATGGTCCACCCAGCCCTTGGAAACATAAGTTTTCAAGCCGTAGTAGATCGAGCCGAAGTTGATGTCCGCCGAGGGCCCCAGCAGGCTGCGGATACGCTTCTTGATTTCGTAGCCGTGCATCTGCCCTGCGGCCAGCACACCCAGAATCGCTGTTTTGGTAATCATGCCGAAATCCTCACTTCAGAAAGAGCGGGGTTAGCATTAACTTGATAATTGACTAGAACCTGTTACGATGCTTGAAGTTATAAAATCGAGACGATATTTTTATGAATAATTCGGGCTAGGCGGCCAAGCCGCTGGGAATGCGCTCGCTATTCAATTTAATATAACCTTGCCCCTGAAAAAATCAAACTATTACGGACCTTGAGCGGCGGCAACTTCCTTGAAATGTT
>JAFGTO010000538.1 GCA_016934095.1 Candidatus Glassiibacteriota bacterium | reverse complement strand
GTCCGGGACACGTTTTCGGCAACCGCTTCCCAGTCGCGGGCGGCGACCAGCTCCTTGGTGATCAGCTTGCTGCCCATGCCCAGGCAGACACAGCCGGCGCCGATCCAGGCGCCGATACTCTCCTCGGTGGAATCCACCCCGCCGGTGGGCATGATACTGGTCCAGGGCATGGGCCCTTTAACCGCCTTGACGAACGCGGGGCCGCCGACCTGGCCGCCGGGGAAGATCTTGATGATCTCGCAGCCCAGCTCCTCGGCCCGGCTGATCTCGGACACGGACCCGCAGCCCGGGCTGTAGGCAACCTTGCGGCGGTTACAGACGCGCGCTACCTCTTCATTGAGCACCGGCCCGACTACGAACGCTGCCCCCGCGTTGATATACATCGCCGCAGTGCCTGGGTCCAATACCGAGCCCACGCCGAGCACGGCCCCGGGGTCCTCGGCCGCAAAGTGGCTCTCCAGCAAGGAAAAGATCTCCACCGCGTGGTCGCCGCGGTTGGTGAACTCGATGCATCGCGCCCCACCCTTGCGGCAGGCGCGTACGATGTTCTTGGCTGTCTCCAGGTCAGGGTTGTAAAAGACCGGGATCACTCCCACCCCTACCATGCTGTTCAGGACTTCTAAGCGCGGAAATCTGGACATATAAAGATCCTCGTGTTGAACGTGCAAAAGCTCCGCTATCCCGGCTCGAACCGGAAGGTGTAAAATCATGTCTTATAGCCTGCCTTCATCGATTCCCCTAAATTAACATTCTCCGGCATGGAATGCCAGTCTCCAGGCTGCCCGGGGCGCAGGACAGGCACGCCTCCCGGCACCGGGAGCCCGCAGCTCAACCGGCCCGGCCGGAGGCTGAGTCCCCGAGCAGGCGCAGGGCGCTCAGGCAGAAAACGGCCGCACCTTTCCAGAGCACCGATTCATCGATGTCGAAAACCGGGCTGTGGTGCAGGCTCACCCTGTCTTTTTCCGGGTTCGAGGCGCCTAGGGCGAAAAAGCAACCCGGAACCTCCTTGAGGAAGATGGAGACATCCTCGCCGGTCAGGGCGGGACGCTCGATCAGGCGCACTCCCTCAGGGCCCAGCAGGTCCGTCGCCGCCTGCCTGACCAGCCCGGCGACTGACGGGTCGCTGCGGACCGGGTGGGTACCCCGGTGATAGGCGAAGCGGTGCCGGCAGCGGAACGAGCCTGCCGTATGGGCCACAACCTCGGCCAGCCTGGACTCGATGAGCTTGCGGGTCGTTTCGTTGAAAGTCCTCACCGTACCCCTGGCATGCACCTCGGCAGGGATGATGTTGCAGGCCGAGCCGCCCTCGACCTGGCCGACAGTAACCACCGCCGGCTCCAGGGGGTCGATATCCCTGCCGGTCAGGGTATGGATCTGGACCACCGCGGAACAGGCGGCCAGCACCGGGTCTGGGCTGCGGTGCGGAGCCGCACCGTGGCCGCCGACAGCCTCCATGGTAAACTCGAAAGCATCGGCCGCGGCCATCATCGGCTTGAAGCTCACCCCGACCTGTCCCAGGCCGACCTCGGGCCAGATGTCGCCGATGTGGAGGCCCAGCAGGTAGTCGGCCCGGGGATCTTCGAGCGCCCCGGCCTCCAGCATTCGCTGCGCCCCGCCCATGGATTCCTCGGCGGGCTGGAAAATGAACTTGACCCTGCCCGGTAACCGTTGCCTGTGCTGCGAAAAGAAGCAGGCCGCCCCCAGGGCGATGGCTACGTGGGCATCGTGGCCGCAGGCATGCATCAACCCCGGGTGGGTCGAGCCGTATTCGCGCCCGGGCTCCTCCTCGACCGCCAGGGCATCCATGTCCGCGCGCACTGCCACGGTGCGGCCGGAAGGCTTCCCGCCCTCCAGCACCGCCACCAGGCCCACTCCCCTGTAGCTTTCCTGCAGGGGCACATCCAGCTCTTCCAGGACCGAGCGCACGGCCGCCTCGGTCTCGGGAAGCTCCAGGCCCACTTCCGGGATGCGGTGCAGCAGCCTTCTCCATTCGATCAGCCTGGCATTCAGTGATTTGCACTGCTTAACAAGATAGTCGGGGGTCATTTCCATAACTCCGCCTTTCCCGCCGTTATTATTCTCGATTCCTGCCGCCCGGAAAAAGGGCGGCCTCTGGTAACCTCGAGTCCGGATATTATACTATAATAACACCCCGGAGGGATTGGCAACAGGAAGCACAGGCACCGGCCGAATCGGCTGCCCCGGCGCATCCCCCAGCCGGCTCCAGGGGAGTCTTCAGTCGGCCGCACGGGCAGAAAAAAAGTCTCGCAATTTCGGCTTGAATTAATTATTTTCTCGCATCCAAGCCAGCATGTTTAATATCCAGGACCCCGGGCATCAAGGCGGTCAAGGGCCGTTTCCCTATTTGAAACGACAGCTTGCGGTAATAATCGTCGATCGCACTGGTCAGGCGGGATCTTAAGGTCTCATAGGAAACGGCTTGCCTTGCCCTTGACAGCCCGTGACGCAATAAAGTTGAAAACTCCCCGTGTGCCAAGCTGAGGGGAATCTTCGATTGTCAAGGTATTTGTCGATTATTTGTATTCGCTCGCTAATCCCGCGTTAAGCCGCGGGGAACGCGCTCGCTGTTCAATTCACCACCGGGCGTTGAGGTCTTTATTCGGCGCCCCGCCGGACGATTAAGCAGGACAAAGCCTTTATCGTTATTTTTTGTCCGATAAAACGAACCTGGTTATGGGAGGTTTCAGATGAAAGCATCCGTAGATGCAGATCTTTGCACTGGCTGTGGCCTTTGCGAGGATACCTGTCCGGAAGTATTCGAGATGGATGGCGAAGTGGCCAAGGTGATCGTGGATACAGTTCCCGCCGAGGCCGAGGACACCTGCCGGGAAGCAGCCGAAAGCTGCCCGGTGGAAGCGATCGCTGTCGAAGAGTGAGCTTTGTGCAAGCCGGGACCCGGTGCTTTCACGCCGGGTCCCGGCTTGCATCCCTGTTTTCCGGCCTTAACCACCCGCCCGAGCTTTCCAATCAAGTATTCAAAATTCGGACATTCCCGCTGCAGGTCAGACTTCCCTTTTGCGCCTTTCCTGGTATATTCTTAACACCGGGCAACATGAGCCGGCGGATCACTAAAGGACAGGAACCGAGGAGAAGGTATGAAAAAGGGTATCGCAATTCTGGCCACGGGCCACGGCAAGGGCAAGACGACCTCGGCCCTGGGGCAGACCTTCCGTGCCCTGGGCCACGGCTGGAAAGTCTGTTTCCTGCAGTTCGTCAAGGGAGAGTGGCCCACCGGAGAGGCTCGCTCGGCCGATAAGTTCGCAGACCAGTTGTTCTTCAAGTCGCTGGGCCTGGGTTTTACCTGGAAAGGAGAGCGGGAAGAGCACCTCAGGGCGGGCCGGGAGGCTTTCAGTTTCGCCGCAGAGAAAGTGGTGAGCGATGAGTTCGAGCTGGTGGTGCTGGATGAGCTGACCTGGCTGGTGCGCTATCAAATGGTAACTGACCTTGAGGTCGTGGAGCTGATCGAAAAGCGCCCCCGGCGGCTTAACCTGATGATAACCGGCCGGTATGCAACGCAGGCCGTTATCGATGCCTGCGACATAGTATCGGAGATCGTGCCGCTGAAGTATCCCGGTGATGCGCCTGCAGCCAGGGGCATCGAGTATTGAGGCCCGGGCGCAGCAGGATGCCCCTCGACCCGGATAATCCCGGTCAGGCTTTCACCCGGAAACCGAGGCCTGCCAGGGTATGGCCCAGTCCGGGGGGAGATCCGCCGGCCTCGACAGTGAAAGCGGAGAACTCCCTGCGCAACGGGTACTGCTTGCGCAGGCGGTCGAAATAGCCCCCGCGCTCCCCGGCGGCCAATCCGGCCGCCAGGCGCAGCCTGCGGTCATCGGCCAGGATGTCATAGGCAGCCGGGACAATATCGGCTAGCAGGCTTTGCGGGTCGCTGCCCGCGGCCGACGGGCGGATGACCGGCTCGGCGGGCGGCGGCAGCAGGCCGGCGGGGTCCCAGTCCGGGTCCAGGCCGAAATGCCCGCAGGCCGCGCGGTAGATCATCGTGGTACCATTGACTTTCCCATCGTATGAGTAGCCGGCGATATGCGGCGTGGCTATGGCCGTGCTTTCCAACAGCTCCAGGTCAATCTCCGGCTCGTTCTCCCAGACATCCAGTACTGCGGCCGCCAGCCGCCCGGCACCGAGTGCAGACTTCACCGCCCGGGTGTCCGCCACCGGGCCGCGGCTGGTATTGATCAGGATGGTCCCGGGCCTGACCCTTTCCAGCAGGTCCCGGTCCACCAGGTGGCTGGTCGGGTAACGGCCCTGCCCGGTCAGCGGTACGTGCAGGGTGATTATGTCCGCTGCCAGGGCCTCCTCCAGGGGACGGTAGAGCGGGTCTCCGGTCATATCGGCCAGGGGAGGGTCATTGGCGATGATCCGCATCCCCAGGGCTTCCGCCCTGGCCAGCACCCGGCTGCCTACGTTGCCCACTCCGATAACGCCCAGTGTCCTGCCCTCGAGGGTGAACTCCGCCCGCCGTGCCAGCACCAGCAGAGCCGCCACCACGTATTCGGCCACCGAGACCGCGTTGCAGCCCGGGGCAGCGGAAAAACCGATGCCGGCGCGCTCCAGCCAGGCAGTGTCCACGTGGTCGGTGCCGATGGTGGCCGTGCCCACAAAGCGCACCCGGCTGCCCGAGAGCAGGCCCCCGTTCACCCTGGTCACCGACCGGACCGCCAGGATGTCAGCCTCACGCAGGTCCGCCGGGGCGATCCCGCGGCCCGGGAGCGAGCGCACCCGGCCGAGAGTACCGAACGCCTCGGAGGCGAAAGGCATGTTTTCATCGGCTACGGTTAACATTATTTTATCCTTTCGAATGGTTACAAAAGCTTTCGGTTTCTTTTCTCTTGAAAAATAATTACCCCGCCTTTATATTTCAATACCTGGTTTCCAAGGATTATTTTTAATCGCAAGGCTGTTGAATTGGCTAGCGAGCGAATTCCCCGCAGCTTGCTGCGGGGAGTCCTCAATAATACGAATTGCGGGGAATCTGGCTGACAAAGGTACTTCCGGGCGGCCTTGACTCTTTTTTCAGCGGCCCTCGTAATCCTTTAATT
>JAFGTO010000537.1 GCA_016934095.1 Candidatus Glassiibacteriota bacterium | reverse complement strand
TCCGCCCGCAGACAGGCGAACCCCACGCCCTCGGGGGCCAGCAGCCACTTGTGCCCTCCTGCGCTCAGCAGGTCGATCCCCCAGCAGCGGAACTCGGTACGCAGGGCTCCCACTGCCTGGACTCCATCCACCACGAAAAAAATCCCGCGCTCCCGGCAGAGCTCGCCCAAGGCCGCCAGGTCGTTCCGGAAACCGGTGTGGAACTCCACGAAGCTTACCGCCAGCATGCGGGTGGTGCTGTCGCAGGCCGCGGCGATCTCCTCCACGGGGAAACGGTTATCCGACCGCGAGCGCACCAGGCGCAGCCCGACCCCTTGCCCGGCCAGCAGGTGGAAGGGGACCACGTTGGCCGGGAACTCCCCCTGCAGGCAGACCACCGAATCCCCGGCCTTCCAGCGGAAAGCCCTGGCGGCCAGGACAATCGCCTCGGAGGTATTCTTAGTGAAAAATACCTCCCGGGCCCGGGCCCCTGCCAGGCGGGCCACGCTGTCCCGGACCTCGGCGATCCTCCGGTGCCAGGAGCCCTCGCACTCGCCGCCCGAGGTACCGTACCCGGCCAGCACCCCGGCGGCCTCACCGGTGATAAAAGGCGGAGAGGGGCTCACCGCCGCATTGTTCAGGTAGGTATAGTTCCCGGTTACCGGAAAGAGCCTGCGTATCCGTGCGAATTTATCCATCCAGCCCCCTTGACAGTAACAATGGTGATCCCAAGCATGAAAGGCTTGCTGCCCGCCTGAATCCGCCGGCCCGGCGCATTCCCTGCGGCCCCCCCGGAGAAAGTGATCAATATAGCCGCCGGAAAGGGAACCGCCAAGAAAAGAAACCCCAGTCAGCCCCGTGAGCATAAAAAAACCCCGGGCTGGTTGCCCGGGGCAGAGCAGTCGAGTACAGGCTGGTCGAAAAAAGCCGCGTCCCGGCCGGCTTAATAGGCTTCCGCCAGCAGCTCGAAATGGGCCTGTGGATGGTCGCAGGCCGGGCAGCGCAGGGGAGCGTTCTTGGCCTCGACAATCCGTCCGCAATTGATACATTTCCAGTAGACCTTGTCGCCGCGCTTGAAAACAACCCCCTCCTCCACATTTTTCAGCAGCTTCAGGTAGCGTGCCTCATGCCACTGCTCGACCTTGGCCACCTCCTGCCACTGCTTGGCCGCTTCCTTGAAACCTTCTTTTTCCGCAATCTCAGCGGCTTCCGGGTAGAGCTTGGTATGCTCCTCGTTCTCTCCTGCGGCGGCCGCCCTGAGGTTGGCAGCGGTATCGCCGATAACCGAGGGGTAGCAGGCCGTGATCTCCACCGGGTCTCCGGGCAGCAGGCGGAAAAAGCGCTTGGCGTGCTCGAATTCCTGGGCCGCGGTCTCGGTGAAAATGTTGGCGATCTGCACGAAGCCCTCCTTTTTGGCCACCGAGGCGTACATCATGTAGCGGCTGCGCGCCTGGGACTCCCCTGCGAAAGAGGCCATCAGGTTGTGCTCGGTCTTGCTCCCTTTCTTAACCATGCATGTCTCCTGAAAGTATGAAAATTGGCTGCCGGCGGGTTCATTCTTCGTTTCTGCCTCGTTTTAGCTTGTTCAAATATTAAGGACTTCGAGTATAAAGGCTGTCAAGGGCCGTTTCCACTCCTGGGACAACAACATGCGTCAAGAGAACATTGATTGCATAACATATAGGAACGTTTGCAGTTGCACTGGAAACGGCTTGCCTTGCCCTTGACAGCCCATAATATAATAGATTTCACCACGGGGCGTTGAGGTCTTTTTCAACGCCCCTTTGATAAACGGTATGATGCCGGGAATGTTATCAAATTGAAACGGGAATTGCAAACTATTTCTGCCGCCCGGCAGGATGGAACCCCGTTGCACCCGCGGGTGGAAAGCGGAGGGAAATGTTGCAGGGCAGGGAAAGTATTACGTGGCAAGGACCGGCGACTAACCCCGGCAAGCCCGCCTCTTCAGCCCACTCCGGCCTGGGGGTAGGGGAAATGGGGAGGCTCGGGATGAGAGCCGTTGAAATGCCTGCGGACCGCGGTATCGCAGGCGGCATAGCCCCAGTTGATCAGCCGCTCCTGGAGCACGGGCGCGATCCGTCGCAGGCGGATCGGCACTTTCGCCAGGCGTGCGGTTTTTTCCAGGGGGCACTCGAGCGTTTTATCCAGGCCGTAGTTCCTGATGTCCGAGCCGATACCCCAGTAGGCGCCCTTGCGCTCCCTTTTAATGAACGAGCCGATCAACTGGCGCTTGCGCAGGCTCTGGACCTGGCCGTGAATCATGTATACCGCCTGGAGGGTGTGGCCGGCCCAGCCTCTCTTGGGCTTTTCCTGCGGCCCGATCACCTCTCCGGCATCGCTGACAAATATCGTGTCGTACCGTTTCCAGGCGGTCTCCAGGCCCAGGTTGTCGATCACCCCGCCGTCGGTAAGAACCACTTTTCGCCTGAAAGCGTCTGCCTGCAAATCACTGCCCGAGCCTTTAGAAAAAACGGCCGGGTCCAGCTTGAGCACGGCCGGAGACAGCACCGGGGGAAAAGCCGAGGATGCGGCCACCGCAAAAGCCAGCGGCACCTGCGGATTCTTTACCTCGCCCACGCGCCAGTCGCGCATGTAGGGTTTCATGAACCTCCACAACGCGTTCGACTGGACATTGGCGGCGACAATTACGAAACGCGGGTCATCCGGCAGTTCCTGCAGGGTGCTGTCGCCGAAAAGGAGCTTACGGTAATAGTCGATCACCATCGAATTTATCGACCCGGGCCAGAACAGTCCGCGGAAAAACGCTCCCGCGTCTATGGTCCTGCAGGCCAGCCTGCGGACCGGTTCGACCACCGCCTTGTCGAAGTTCCTGCCCACGCCGATCTTGTCAAAACCCAGGGCCATCCAGTTGAGGCCCAGCACGCCGGCAATGATCGAGCCGCCGGAGACACTGGAAACCCTGGTCAGCCTGCGCAGGTAACCGAGCTCGTTGAGGCGCCACAGGGCCCCGAGGTGGAAAAGCATGGCCCGGTACCCACCGCCGGAAAGGCAGAACGCCATGCCCTCCTCTACTTCCGGGTGGTCCGACCCGGTATCTGTCAACTCTACAGGCGAGTCTACCAGGAACGCCAGCTCTTCCGGGTTTACAGGCATCTCCTGCTCCGGGCGGTTGGTTAAGTTAATAGTAATCCTTATCATTGCGCCCCGTACAAAGTCCGTGGCATTTATTAACAACCGGCATGAACTTCCTGCATCATATAATATAAAGGACAAACGCAAAAGTCAATTAAATCGTTGATAAGCGGAAAGGCCCGATAAATCATTATTTTTCAAGGTACATCTTACGGCAATTACTAATAACGCCTCTTTGCCGGCGAGCTTCAGTCTGGCTGTTTTAAACATTAGAGGGCGGCAAACACTCAGTAGGAGAATGAGGAAGGTACGGCCTGCTGCAGGTTTCCTGCTGGCTCCGGCCTCAGCCAGAGCCCGTTTTCGAGGCGCCATCCCACCAGACGGGCGGTTTTCTCCAGGTCGGGGTCCGGGGCGACCCGGTACCAGTAGTCTTCGCTGTCCGTATAACGCTGCTGGATCGTATCCAGGTTGGGGTCTACCAGTCCGCGCAGGACATCCGGGTCGAGCACGGGCACGATCCCCAGGGCCCGGCGCTCGTAGGAGGTAAGGCCGTCCGCCTTGCGGCCCCGCAACAGGGCCGGGCCCCGGCCTCTCCTGCAGGCCACCTTACGGTGGTCCAGGATGCGGTGGTCGGCGATGATAAACCTGCCCCGGAGGACCTCCTGCAGCTTCCGGCAGGCGGCGAGCTGAGCTGCGGTGAAATTACCGGTGAAGCCGCTCTCCACCTCGATACCGATCGAGACATCCGAGACCCGCGGCTGACCGTTCCAGAAGCAGCGGTAATCGTGCGGGAAACCGGCATGGTCGCGGGGGTTCTTCTCAGGATCGACTATCAGGAAACATTCGCCCTTTTCATCGATGTAGTAGTTGGCCACCGCCGAGCGGTAAATATAGCGCACGCTGAAATGCTCCCGCCCCTTGGAGCGCAGCAGCTCCTCGATCTCCGGCTCCAGGCCGGTGCGGTGCCAGAGGATCATGTCAGGATAGGCGCTCTGTCCGTTGTCGAACTTGCGCTCCAGCGGAGGCAGATGCATCTGGC
>JAFGTO010000081.1 GCA_016934095.1 Candidatus Glassiibacteriota bacterium | reverse complement strand
GGGACAGCCTGCTTGGCATAGTAACCGGCGGTTTGCTTGGGCTGGCAGGTCTGGCAGGCAGTTCTTATGCTCTTATCATGGGCGCTGGATGGCCCGCTGCAGCACTAGGTGGAGCAAGTTTGGTCTCATTGGCTGGAGTATTTGTGTATGGGACGCGTTCCAGACAAAAAGAACGCCAGATGAAGTTGGGTTGGGGACAGACCGGACAGAAATAACCAAGCACGAAGATAGAGCAATACTATACCAATCAATTCACCTCCTCCCAATAAAAAACCCCCGGCAGGCTGGGCCTGCCGGGGGCGGTGATTCCCGCTGAAAAGGACCTTTCAGTCTTCTTCCTTGTCTTCCTCCTGATCTTCCTCGATTTCTTCCTCCTGATCTTCCTCAATCTCCTCTTCCTGGTCTTCCTCCTGTTCTTCCCCGGTCTCCTCTTCCTTATCTTCCTCCTGATCCTCCTCGGTCTCCTCTTCCTTATCTTCCTCCTGATCCTCCTCGGTCTCTTCTTCTTTGTCTTCCTCGATCTTCTCTTCCTTATCTTCCTCTTTTTCCCCGGCTACGATCGGTTTGACCTCGGCGGCCTGAAGGCCTTTCGGTCCTTCCACGATGTCGAATTCCACATCCTGGTTCTCTTTCAGGGTCTTGAACCCTGCCGAATCATCGGCGATAGCGGAATAATGAACGAAAACGTCCGGTCCATCTTCCTGCTCGATAAAACCGTAACCTTTCGCATTATTGAACCACTTGACTTTTCCCCGGGCCATCTTGTGATACTCCTGAAGCATGGTGGATGAAAATACCGACTGCTCGGGACAGAAACCCTGCAGCCTGGTGCAGCTGTCCAGGACAGGCAAGCCTATCCTGTTTCATTTATCAAATTTACCGTAATTTTTCAAATTATCAAGGAAAAGATTCACATCCTGCTCAAACATTCCCGGGATATTTTCACTATAGATCCCCACGCATACCGCATCAACCGGGCGCATGCAGCCGGCAGCGAAGGAAAATGCCTCGGCCGGGTCATTCCTGCCCGCGGCCATGATCTTGTAGTGGACCGCCGGTTTCGACAAGCCCTGGATCAACTGCGCCATGACCCGGCGGTCTTCATCACGGAACCACTCCTCGCTCTGGGAGTCGTGTCCCTCTTTCTCATCCCTGGGCTCGGAGTTGTAGTATGAGCACATGTAGTAATCCACCTCGAGATTTTTTTCGGCCCACCTGATCACCTCAGGGTTGTGGGCCGCCACCCCGGCCAGCATGCCTGCCTCCCGGATCATTTTCACTACCGGGACAGCCTCCTCCGCTTTACCCTGCGCGAAAAGGTGGTCCATCACTCCGCCGTGGATGTGGCAGGCGGCCGCCCCGCCCTCGACCGCTCTTTCCACGCACATCTCCTGGGGCCCTACAAAGGGGCAGGTCTGGGCGAACCACTGCAGCCGGCCGCCTTCATCCCTGTACTCCAGCAGAAAGCGCATCACATGGTGGTCCGTGCGTCCGATCAGGGTATCGATCCCCAGCCTCTCGGCTTCCCGGAGAGTCTCTTTTATCCTCCGGGTCGTATAGTAGCGCATCATGCGCAGATCCATTTCGGGCCCCTGGTGAGAGAACCCGCTGAATGGATTGCTCCCCAGGATGAAGCGGCTTACCCTGGTTTCGCCTATCCGGATGAATTCCATCTCTGTGCTCTCAGAATTATGCTCCAGGGTCGAAAACCCTGATCCGGCACGGATGAGTGAAACAGCGGGTTCCGGGATTCGAACGGGGTTGCAGAGCAGTGGTTTGTTCGGGAAACGGAAAATTATAAATCCTGAAAGGAGATAAATCAAGTCAGTATTGTTAAGCGCGACAATAATCCCGACAAACAGAGGAATGCCGGGGTAATTAGCCGAAATATCTTCTTTCGGGATTTGAGATTTTCCCCAGACCGTAAAGTAATATATACCCTTTCCCCCGCCATAGTTTCATTTAAACCGGACAGTATTAAAATCAAGGATAGTACGAATCTTGCCGGGTGTCCCGTCAGGGCCGGACAGGAGGCAGTTTACCCTCTCAGGGAATGCCGGGATATAACGGCTGTCAGAAAAATTTCCGCACGATTGTTGCCATGAGTCCTTTCCACTTGTCCGGGTCCGTACGATTTTTCGGGTCGAGTATATAAATTATTATATAATACTGCCCGGTCTTGCCGGAAGCGTGAGTTTCTACTGCCGTTTTCACTCCGGTAATACCGGCAGGCAGGCCGCTCTTCCAACTGTCATCCTCCTCCAGCATTTCTTCCATAGCCGGCCGTACATGGCTCAGTACTCCGAGTATGCAAAGCAGGTCGATAAAATCCTTTCCCGTCTTTTCGCGGATTGAGGCCTGCACTGCCCGTCTCGCAGTCTCGTAAGCCTCTTCCAGCGGTCTGACGGCAAGTAAGAGCCCCGGTTCTCTGCGGATTTCACCGGAGTACTCCGGGAGTCGATGTTCGCTGGGCTCTATCATCAGGACTATCCTTTGTTTTTGAAGATTATAACCAGCAATAGTCTGTACGGGCGTTCTGATAAGAACATAAGGACCTGATAATCAAGGTGAGCGTTTTTCAAACGGCTTGTCCTTGACATCCGACAAAGAACTGTCTTCAACTTAGAGTGTCGAGGTCTTCTTTCAACGCCCTTCAATAAATTCTAATACAGAATAAGCGACAGTGTCAACCACCTATGCTGCTTCAGCTAAATAAGATGCAGGGGGCCTTTCCGGACCGGGCCCCGCCGGAGAGAGTAATTGGTTGACAGCCTGCAACTTATTAATGTATAATAAACTTTATATTTTCAAGCCTGCCGGTTCACGGTCTTATAGCGGAAACCTTCGCTGGCTCCGGCTCCTGACTGGTTTTGATGGGAAAAGATATGGACCCTGAAACAAAAAAACTCAGGCAGCGCATCAGCTTTCTCGAGGCTGAGCTGGCTGAAGCGATAAAACAGGGTGAGCTGCTGAGCAAGGCCCAGGAAGACCTGTTCGACCTAGAGGAAATGCCGCTGCTTTTCCTGGACCGTCGATACTATTTGCTGGATTATACCAATGCTTTCAGCGACTTGGTCGGAGATATCGAGGATTACCGAGGAGAGCCGATTTCAAGGCTCCTGAAAGCAGCCTCCTGGGAGCCGGTCGAGGAATCGCTGAAGCGGAAAAAGAAGATTCTGGCTACCAGATTCAATGAGAAAAGTCAGTGGAAAAAAATCTATCAAGGCCCCCGCCAGGGCGAGAGAATCGGCAATGAGTGGTTTGTTTTCCCGGGCAGCGGGACCTGGACAATCAGCCCCGGAGAAATCCGTCTGGATTCGGACATCAGCGACAAAGACAGCTTTCTGACCCTGGCCCAGCCGGTCGGCGGGGCGGATGAGGACCTGCGGGTGGCATTCACCATCCATACGCCCGCAGAACAAGAGGCTATCAAGGACCTCTCGGCGGTTTTGAGCGGCACGGACGGGGCCGACGGCCGTCTCCCGGACAGCGAGGGCTATTTTGTCGGTATCGGAGCCTCCAACAACCGCCGCCTGGAGATCCAGAAAAAATGGAAGACAGTGATCAAGCACCTCACCCGCCTCGAGCCGGACCGGGACTATCATGTCAAAATCCTGCGTCTGGGCGGGCACCTCGAGCTTCACCTGGACGGCAAGTGCATGCTGGCAATGACCGATATCAACCCGCTCTACGGTCTGGGCCATGAGTTTTTCTCGCTTTATACCTACGGCTCAGAGGCCGTTTTCCGCGACATCAGGATCGAGACCCGCAAAGCCGTCCATCCCCGGGAATATTTCTGCCTGGCCGAGCGTTTCGAAGTGGAGCTGGAAAGCCTGCCGGATAATTTTTTCGAGCTGAGCCTGAGCGATGGCCTGCTGCCGGTCAGTCTGGAGCCTGTGGTGCGGGTTTATTTCAAGGACATTACCAGGCAGAAAGTCCTCCACCGCCGGCTGGTCGAGTCCCGCGAGCGCCTGCGCAACCTGGTGGAAGCTCTGCCTGTGGGGATTTTCCAGATGACCGCCGCCGGCGACCTGCTTTTTGTCAACCGGCATATCGTGGAGCTGTTCGGCTACCGGGATGCAGAGGAGCTGGTCGGCAAGAAGAACTTCGCAATCTTTTTCCTGGAGCGGGACAAGAAGTATGAGCTGATGGAGGTTTTGTTCCGTGAAAGGCGGGTGAGAAATTTCGTTTTCCCCGGGATAACCTTGGGTAACCGCAAGTTATGGCTCGAGGCCAGCCTGGAGCTGACCACCGCCGATGACAGGGAAAAGACCCAGTTCGTCCAGGGGATCCTGAGAGACATCACCAAGCGCAAAGCGCTCGAGGATGAGCTTATTCGCTCCTCGGAGCGGATGAAAAAGATGTCCATTTTTGACGAGCAGACCCAGACTTACAACTCCACCTACTTCCGGCGCCTGCTGGAAGAGGAGCTCGGCCGCGCGGGGAGGTACGGGCGGAAACTCACCCTGCTGATGCTGGATATCGACCGTTTCAAGGAGATCAACGACCGGCTGGGCCGCAAGGGCGGGGACCTGGTGCTGCGCCAGTTGGCCGGGCTTATCTCCAAAACCCTGCGCCACCCGGACAACCTGGCCCGTTTCGGCGGCGAGGAGTTTGTCGTGCTGCT
>JAFGTO010000080.1 GCA_016934095.1 Candidatus Glassiibacteriota bacterium | reverse complement strand
AACTCCCGCGCCGGGGGCCAGCCTCAGGTCGAGTCCGGCCTGGCGGTTGTAGTTCATGTCGAAGCTGACGAAATAAAAAATTCGCTCGTTCTGCTCGATCTCGAGCTTGGACTTGAAATTACCCTTGTTGGTGGACTTTTCCTGGCTTCCACTGGCGTTGGTGGCAGTGGCCGACGAGAGGAAGCGAGTCTTGTCTGTCTTGCGGCTGACCCTCAGGCTGGCGATAAGCGATCTCTGGTCGCTGTTGCCCCGGTTAAGGTTCAGGCCCATGCTGAAGTTACCGCTCCAGGGATTTTTTATAGCGGGTGTTTTCCCGGAGGCAGGCCCGGGTGCGGGTTCCGGCGGCGAGATAAGCGAGTCCAGCAGCGTGCCGAGCGAGTCGGCGGCCCTGGCCAGCGAGTCGGCCAGGGAGCGCAGGCTGTCGAGCTGTACGGCCTGGGCCCCGGCAGGCTGGAGCGCTCCCTCGGAAGACACCCGGGCCCGGCACGACCCGGCCGGGAAAAAGGCGCCTGACACCAGGCAAGCCGCCAGGAGATAAAACGGAAACTGTCTCACAACTGCTTTCCAGGCAAAAAGTTGAACAAACAGACGTTGGACCGTTAAAATAACAGATTGTCTCCCGGCAGTCAAGGCGGCAGGAGAAGGCTGAATTGGCCAGCGAGCATTCCCCGCGGCCTGGCCGTTGCGGCGGAAGCGAGCGAATAAAAACAACCAAAAATACCTTGACAACCGTCAGTGGAAGAATGCTTGATCTTGATACCCGATATGGGGTATAATTGGATAGGTTTACCGGATATCTCCCCCTGTGGACTTTTCGCCAGGGGCACCTGGAAGGTCTAATTGACGGTGTTACAGGGAGATATAACAATTACCCCCGGAGCTTCAGGCCTGCCGGCATACACCTTGCAAAACCGGGGTTGCGGAGAAATTCCGCGGGAACGGATTTCATCTGATGTAAGCGAGACAAGCGATGAATGCAGATAAGCTATCGAAAATAACCGCGCTTGTCCTGGCAGCGGTTTTAT
The DNA here is from genome assembly GCA_016934095.1 of Candidatus Glassiibacteriota bacterium. Taxonomy (GTDB): domain Bacteria; phylum Gemmatimonadota; class Glassbacteria; order GWA2-58-10; family GWA2-58-10; genus JAFGTO01. Next base: position 5,658 of record JAFGTO010000080.1, on the reverse strand, counting down.
CCGGGCTGGCCATGCCCGCCCAGGCAGAGAGGCTGGAGCCTGAAGCGGGAAACGCAACTGCCGACCAGCTCAACAGCTCCTTCATGGAGATAGCGGAAAAAGTAACTCCGACAGTGGTCAGTATTATCAGCTCGCGGTCGAGACGCAGCTCCGGCCGCCGCAATTCCGAGGACCTGGTACATATGGGCAGTGGTGTCATCGTTTCGGCGGACGGCTACATCCTGACCAACAATCACGTGATCGAGGGCGCGGACAAGATCAGCCTGAAACTGATCGACGGCCGTATCTACGACGCCCAGGTGATCGGTACCGACTATACCACCGACCTGGCGGTGCTGAAAATCGAGCTGCTGGAGAACGGCACCCGGCTGCCGGTGGTCGCCTTCGGGGACAGCGACTCCTGCCGCATCGGGGCCTGGGTCATGGCCATCGGCAATCCCATGGACCTCGGCCTGACAGTGACCGCAGGCATTATCAGCGCCAAGAACCGGAGAATAGACATCCTCAGCGATCACGCGGTAAACCTGCAGGGCAATTTCGACCAGTCCATCGAGAGTTTTATCCAGACGGATGCAGTGATCAACCCCGGCAACTCCGGGGGCGGCCTGATCAATATCAGGGGCGAGCTGATCGGGATCAACACAGCGATCGCCAGCAGCACCGGCGTCTACCAGGGCTACGGTTTCGCCATTCCGGTCAACCTGGCCCGCCGGGTAATGGAAGACCTGATCACCATGGGCCGGGTGGTCCGCCCCGTGCTGGGGGTGCTGATCCGCTCGCTGGACCCGGTAATGGCCAAGGCCCTGGGCCTGGAGAGCCCACAGGGAGTGCTGATCGATGATTTCGTGCCACGGGAAGGCTCTCCGGCCGAGCAGGCGGGTCTGAGGCGCGGGGACGTGGTGGTGGAGGTGGACGGCAGGCCGGTGAATTTCAGCCACCAGCTCCAGGAATCGATCGCCAAGCTTCGTCCGGGAGACCTGGTGGAGCTAACCGTGGTCAGGCAAGGGAGGCGGATCCGGCGCTCGGTGCTCCTGGGGTCCAGGGAGATCGGGCGGCAGGTATCAGTTCCCGAGCTCCAGCCCGGGCCGGAGAAGACCACCACCCTGGGCATGCAGCTTCGCGAGCTGACCGGGGAGGATGCGGAGGAGCTTGACCTGGTGAGCCTTACCGGCGTAGTCGTGGAGAAAATAACCGAGGGCGGTGCGGCTTTCAAATCGGGTATGCTGCCCGGAGACGTGCTGCTGGAGGTCAACCGCCAGGCGGTCAACTCCGTGGCCGCAGTGAGCGGCCTGCTGGATGACCTCTCCTCCGGGGATGCGGTGCTGTTTCTGGTCATGCGCGGCGGAATCACCCAGTTTGTCGGCCTGCAGGTGCCCTGAGCAAAGGGCGGGCAGGTTTTACCTTTCCTGCCCCGGATCAATACTGTCCGGCTTAATTGAACTGTGGCGGGGGAAAGGGAAAAAACTTTTGCAAAAACCTTTATCAGGTAAGACATTGAAGAAAAAAGGTCATAATGTGTACGCCAAGCGGCTAAAGGGTAATTATTACATTATGGTTTGGGGAAATTTTAAATCCGACAAAGACGGTATCCAGGCTCATTCCACCGGTATTACTATGTTTGCCGGGATTATTGGCGTACATAACCGGACATTATTGACTTTGTCTCGTGCATTTTAAAACGCCGGTGGGAGCGGGCTGGCAGCCTTTTTGCTTTGGCACCTTTATTCGGACAAACCGACCGGCGGGAGGAGGGCAAAAAGGATGCCAGCCCGCCCCTGACAGTGCACAGGGCTTACTCGTTGCTAACATTTATGAATGATCCGGGCTAGAGGAATAAGGGCGCCTTTCCGGTCCGCAGGGCCGGGAGCCAGGGATTGCAAGTAGGAAAACCGGGGATGGAGCGAAACGATGAGCAGGCAGGCAAATAAAACTACGGCGGCCGGAAGCTATTTCGGTGTCAGGGCGCGCCTGGCGCTGATCATCACCCTGCTGCTGGCCGGGGTCTCCGGCACACAGTATGCAATCAACTACCGCCAGCAGCAGCAGGTGGTGGCCAAGCTGCTGGAGCTGAACCGGCAGATCAACCGTACCATCCAGGATATCGATCGCCAGATCCAGAAACGCTCTCAGCGAGTGGTCCAGGATGGCTTGGCCCCCGGTGAAGCCGGGGGCGCCGCCCAGGTGGAGCGCGAGCTGAAAAGCTTCCTCGAGTTCGTGGACAGCAATTTCGAGTCGCTGCTGACTCGTCCCGCCCCAGGCTGGCCCGAGGTGGCCGAGCGCATCTCCAGGCTCCGCCGGCTGGCCTCCGCCGGCGCGCTCGACCGGGGACCGGGAAGCGACTGGTCGTTTTTCCAGGTGACAGTCTCGGTAATGGATGAGATGACCCGCAGGGGCTCGCGCTGGCGCTACCAGATCAGCAGCCGTCCCGTGCTGCCGGCAGGTGATGACATCCTGCAGGTCTCGATCCCTATTGTCGAGGAGGGTCAGGTCCGTTTTGTCAACCTGCAGTACCAGATCGGCGATTTCCTCGAGGACTTCAGGGCCTACCGGCTGACCAGCCTGCTGGTTACCCTCTCCGTGCTGGGCCTGGGCCTGGTGGCGGCCCTGGTTTTCTCGGGCCGCTTCACCCGGCCGATCCGTCAGCTCAACCAGGCTTTCAAGCGTGTCGAGCAGGGCGACCTGGAATGCCGGGTCGGGGTCAGGCGCAGGGATGAGATCGGCCAGCTGGTGGCCGGCTTCAACCAGATGGTGGGCCGCCTGAAACAGAACAAGGACCTGGAAACCAACCTGCACCGCCAGGAGCGGCTCGGCTCCCTGGGCCAGATGGCAGCCGGCATCGCCCACGAGATCAAGAACCCGCTGAACGCGATCAACCTCACCCTGCAGCACCTGGGCGACAAGCTGACCCTGAACGTGCCCGGGGAGCGCGAGCTCTACGAGCGCTACAGCCAGAACATCCAGCGCGAGACCGCCCGCCTGGGTAAGATCGTGGACACTTTCCTGAGCTTCGCCCGGGTGAGCGAGATGGAGCGAAGGCACACCGACCTGCACCAGGTTATCGAGGACGTGCTGACCCTGGTGGCCCCGGATGCAGAGAAGCGCGGCATCCGTATCGAGCGTGCGTTCGCGCACGGGCCCCTGGTGCGGACCGTGGACCAGGAGAAAATGAAGACGGTTTTCATGAACCTGGTCCTCAACGCTGTCCAGGCCATGCCCTCCGGCGGCAGGCTGCGGGTCGCCACCGGGAGCGACGGGGACGGGCCCGCAGTGGTCGCTGTCTCAGACACCGGCACGGGTATCGCTCCCGAAAACCTGGAGCGGGTTTTCGACCTCTATTTTTCCACCAAGGAGAACGGCTCCGGGCTGGGCCTGGCCCTGGCCGGCAACATCGTGCGCGACCACGGCGGCGAGATCAGCGTCTCCAGCAGCCTGGGCACGGGCAGCGAGTTTACGGTAACCCTACCTTGAGAGAAGAGGACCGATGAAAGCCGGGATCAATAAAGCCGGGGTACGCTTCCTGGTGGTGGATGACGAGGCCACCCAGCGCGAGATACTGCACGATATCCTCAGCGATGAGGGCTACGGCGTGGACCTGGCCGAGAGCGGAGAGGCGGCGATCAGGAAGCTGGGCGGCGAGCGTTATACCGGGGTGATCACCGACCTCAAGATGCCCGGGGCGGATGGGATCGAGGTGCTCAAGGCGGCCCTGGAAGCGGATGAGAACACGGTGGTGGTGCTGATGACCGCCTATGGCACGGTGGATACCGCGGTCCAGGCCATGAAACTGGGCGCCACCGACTACCTGAACAAGCCGCTGCGCAAAGACGAGCTGCTGATAGTCCTGGAGAAGGCCCTGCAGAACCACCGCCTGGCCCAGGAGAACCTCGAGCTGCACCGCGAGTTGGAGAGCCGCTACTATTTCGACAAGATCATCGGCGCCTCGGACCAGATGAACGAGGTCTACCGGCTGATCGGCAAGGTGCTGAACAACAACTCTACCGTGCTGATCACCGGGGAGTCCGGCACCGGCAAGGAGCTGGTGGCCCGGGCCATCCATTTCAACGGCAGCCGGCGCAAGGGGCCGTTCGTGCCGGTCAACTGCGCCGCCATCCCGAAAAACCTGATCGAGAGCGAGCTTTTCGGCCACGAGAAGGGCGCTTTCTCCGGGGCCACCGCCCGCAGGCTCGGCAAGTTCGAGTCCGCGAACGGCGGCACGCTGTTCCTGGATGAGATCTCCACCCTGCAGTACGACCTCCAGGCCAAGTTCCTGCGGGTGATCCAGGAGATGGAGTTCCAGCGGGTGGGCGGGGATGAGCTGATCGGGGTGGACGTGAGGATTATCACCGCCACCAACCGGAGCCTGCGCCGGCTGACTGCAGAGGGGGCTTTCCGGGACGACCTGTTCCACCGGCTCAACGTGGTCAATGTCGAGCTGCCGCCGCTGCGCAGTCGCAAGAGCGACATTCCGCTGCTGGTCAAATCTTTCCTGGAGAAGTACGGCCGCAAATACGAGAAGCCCGGGGTCTCCATGAACGTGGAAACGGTGGAGGCCCTCGGCGATTACGACTGGCCGGGCAACGTGCGCGAGCTGGAGAACCTGGTCGAGCAGCTGGTGGTGCTGGGAGACACGCCGCGGATCGGGCCGCAGGACCTGCCCTCCTACATTTTCGAGGACACCGCGGATGAGAGTGTGCCCGGCGCAGCGGCGGCGGAAGGGGAGAGAGAGGGCCTCCCCGGGCCCGGGGCTGTCGAGGGCAGGCCCGGTTTCAAGCTGCCCCAGGGCGGGGTCAGGCTGTCAGACATGGAAAAATCGCTGATCCTCGAGGCGCTCGAGCGCTCCGGCGGCAGGCTGGTCGGGGCCTGCAAGCTGCTGGGGATCAGCTACAAGACCCTGCAGTACCGCATCAAGAAGTACGGCATCGACGTGGCCGGGATCAAGGCGTAAGCGGCTAATCCATATCCCTATTTCTCATTCCCCCAGAGCAGCGGTTCGTTCCCCATGCTCTTGCGCCAGGCGTCCCGCCAGCGCAGGATCTCCATCACGTCCGGAACAGGCAGGGGCTTGCGCGCTTCCCTGGCCTCGATAGCCGGGAAAGGCTGGTGCGGCTCGCTCTGGTACCAGTAGGCCACAGTGGCCAGCTCGAGGGTCAGGTTGTTGCTGTGCCCGTGCTCGATCGTGGCCCTGAGCGACCTGGTGAAGCGGACCGGGTCCTGGATGTGGAAACGGTAGCAGTGGGTGCGCCCCAGCCAGCCTGTCTCACCGTTCGGCCGGGCCAGGCCGAAATAGGGATGAGTGTAATACTCCCTGGGGCACCAGCTCATGTTGAAATAGTCCTCGGTACCGGTGCCGTGCAGGCTCGAGGGCCATTTCTCCCCATCGATGAAAAACATGTCGTCCCCCTCACCGTACCACATCGGCTGCGGGCAGGTAACGTAATAGTTGGTGCCGACGTAATGCCCGCTGCCGGTGGCCTCCATGAACACGTAGTTGCCCTCGCCCGTGGTATTGGAGCCCTCATCCGGCCGGACCGAGCCCCATTCGTTCTCTCCCTCCGGGTCCGCCGGGGTGGCTTGGTGGTTCCACCAGGCATGGAAGCGGCCCAGGTCGGCCTCCAGTTTCGGATGTTCCTCGTAGTCCACGTAGTAGTAAAAACTTTT
>JAFGTO010000536.1 GCA_016934095.1 Candidatus Glassiibacteriota bacterium | reverse complement strand
GATCTCCCACCCGGGCAGCGAGCCGGCCAGGGGGTCGAAAGCCCGGCGCTGGAGCTGGAGGCGCAGGCCAGCATTGACTACGGATCCCTCGCGCTCGGCGAAAGCCGCGGCCGGCAGGACCACCTGCGCCCGCTCCGAGGTCGCCGAGGAGTTGGTGCCCTGGAAGATCACTTTCCCCACCCGGTCCAGGGCCTCCTCCCAGCTCCGGCCCTGCACCTCCGGCAGGCCGGGAGGATCGTGGTAACAGATATAGAGCGCGCCTATTTCACCTGCCAGGGCCTTGGCTTTGAGCTCATCCAGGCCGATCACCTCGGCCTGCTCAGGCGTGAGCCCGATCAGCCGGGCGCCGGCGGTGTTCGGGTTCTTGTCTGCCCTGCGCAGGAAATCATCCTCGGTGGGCTCGGCGGTGCTGAAGTTACTGAACGCGATCAGGCTGCCGGGGAGCTGCTCTCCGATCACCCGGCGCAGCAGGTGCAATTCCTCGTTGGCGGCCCGGGGCGAGACCAGGAAAGCCACCTCGCCTTTTTTCGCCCCGGAGGCCACTGCTTGCAGAGCCTCCGCGGCACGGGTCAGGGCCTCGTCCCAGGCAGCCTCAGCCAGGCTGTCCCCGCTGCGCACGGACGGGACGGAAAGGCGGTCCGGAGCATCGACGAACCTGAAACAATAGCGCCCTTCATCGCAGATCCACCATTCATTCACCTCGGGGTTGTAGCGCGGCTTGATCCGCGCTATCCGCCGGCCGTCGTTCTTGTAGGGCCGCTTCAGGTTGTAGTGGATCTCCACGTTGCAGCCGGTGGCGCATCCCGGGCAGACCGACTCCGCGCGCTCGAGGTACCAGACCCTGGTCTTGAAGCGGAAGTCTTTCTCGGTCAGGGCGCCCACCGGGCAGATGTCCACCACGTTTACCGAATACGGGTTGTCGAGCCGCCTGTCCTGGAAGATGTCTACTTCGGAGCGGTCCCCGCGCTCGAATACCCCCAGCTCGAAGCTCTTGGAGATCTCGGCGCAGAACCTGACACAGCGGCTGCAGACTATGCAGCGCTCCTGGTCGAGCATCACGTGCGGGCCGATCTGGAAAGCTTTCTTGGTTTTCTTGACCTTGTTCTCGGCCAGGCGGGAGACATACAGGCCGTGCATCATGTAGTATTCCTGGAGGCCGCACTCTCCGGCCTGGTCGCAGACCGGGCAGTCGAGCGGGTGGTTGACCAGGTGGAACTCCAGCATGGCCCGGCGCGCCTGCCTGACCCTTTCGTTATTGGTGTGGACCACCATCCCGTCCCCGACAGTCATGTAGCAGGAGATTTGCAGCTTGGGGATTTTTTCTATCTCCACCAGGCACATGCGGCAGGCACCGGCAATGGAGAGGCCCGGGTGGTAGCAGTAATGCGGGATCTCGACCCCCACGCTGCGGGCGGCTTCGAGGATGGAGGTGCCCTCCGGGAACTCGTACCCGGTCCCATCGATCACGGTCCTGACAGTCTTTTTCTGCGTCTGGCTCAAACGCGCTCCGTGGCCTGTGGCCGGCCGGCCGCCGCTGCTGCGGAAGCGACCCGGGCCTCGAACTCATCGCGGAACTTGGTGATAAAGCTTATCACGGGCAGGGCTGCGGCATCTCCCAGCGGGCAGATCGTATTGCCGGTGATTTTCTGGGCGATGTCCACCAGGTCATCCAGGTCGCGGCTGTTTCCCTGCCCCCCGGCGACCCGCTCCATGATCCGGGTCATCCAGCCGGTCCCCTCCCGGCAGGGTGTGCACTGGCCGCAGGACTCCCAGGAGTAGAACCTGCAGATGCGCAGCAGCACTTCGACCAGGTCGGTGGTCTCATCCATCACGATGGTCCCGCCGCTGCCCAGCATGCTGCCGAGCCTGGCCAGGCTGTCGAAATCCAGCGGGACATCTATCTCATCGGCCCTGAGCACCGGGCAGCTCGTGCCGCCGGGGATCACCGCCTTGAGCTTGGCGCCGTTGCGGACCCCGCCGGCGTGGGTGTAGATCAGCTCCCTCATCGGGGTGCCCAGGGTCAGCTCGTAGACCCCGGGGCGCTCGACATGGCCGCTCACCCCGAACAGACGCGCCCCGCCGCTGCGCTCTGTGCCCAGCCCGGCGAAATACTCCGGCCCCTTGTCGATGACAATGGGCACGTAGGAGAGGGTCTCGACATTGTTGATCACCGTGGGCCTGGAGAACAGACCCTTGACCGCCGGGAACGGGGGCTTGAGCTTGGGGAACCCCTTGTAGCCTTCCAGGCTGGAGAGCAGCGCGGTCTCCTCTCCGCAGATATAGGCGCCCGCACCGCGGTGTATCATCACTTCCAGCCTGCGGTCCGAGCCGAAGATGTTTTCCCCCAGGTAGCCGGCTTGCCGGGCCTCTTCCAAGGCTTCCAGCATTACCCGGTAGGGCTCCCAGTACTCGCCGCGGATGTAAATGAACGCCTCCTCGGCATCGATCGAGGCCGCCGCGATAATGATGCCCTCGATCAACAGGTGCGGCGCATGCAGCATGACATGGCGGTCCTTGAACGTGCCCGGCTCCGATTCATCGGCGTTGACCACCAGGTAGCGGGGACCTTCCTGGTCGCGCGGGACAAAGCCCCATTTCATGCCGGTGGGGAAGCCTGCGCCGCCCAGGCCGCGCAGGTTGCTCTTCTTGAGGGTCTCGATGATTTTTTCGCCGGTCCAGTTTTCCGTTATCACCCGGCGCGCCGCGGCATAGCCGCCGTTTTCCTCGTAGACCCGGCGGAGGCGGCAGCCTTCGATCTCGAAAAACCGGCTGATCAGTTTTACCTGTCCCATGCCTTACTCCAAGCCGTCCAGCAACTCGTCCAGTTTCCGGGTAGTCAGGCTCCCGTAGTACTTGTCGTTGATCATGATCACCGGGGCGGCTTCGCAGGCCCCCAGGCATTCCACGGTCCAGAGGGTGAACCTGCCGTCCGCGGTGGTGCCGCCCACCTCGATCCCCAGCTTTTTCCTCAGGTGTTCCAGCAGCTCGCCCGCTCCGCAGATCATGCAGCTTACATTGTCGCAGAGCATCAGGTGGTACTTGCCCACCGGCTTGCGCAGGTAGAGGGTATAGAAGCTCACCACCTGGTGCACGTAGCTCACCGGCAGCTCCATCAGGCCGGCCACGTATTCCTCCACCTCGGGACTGAGATGGCCGAAAGCCTCCTGGGCCAGGTGCAGCACATCACCCAGGGCGGCATTTTTCCGGGGATAGTGCTCCAGCAGGTGGCGGACCGTCTTCATCTGCTGGTCGTTGAAAGCTACCGGCATGGCGGAACCATACTCACGGGAGAAAGTTTTAACCTAAGCCCGGCAATCGAAATATCCGCAGGGGCGGTACGAACCACATGCCCCGGCGGAGCGGGCGTAACAGTATCGGCTGGAGCGCCGGTCTCAGCGGTCCAGCTCGCCGGCGATCATGTTGATCGAGCCGAAAGTCGGGATGATGTCGGCAACCATCCCGCCGATAATCATCTCGTGCAGCGCGGCCATGGGGAAGAAGCAGGGTCCTCGGCAGCGCACGCGCACCGGGTGGCCGCTGCCGTCCGAGACCACGTAAAACCCCAGCTCACCGTTGGCCGCCTCCACTGCCTGGTAGGCCTCGCCTTTGGGGGGCTTGATCCCCCAGTTGTCCATGACCAGCATGAAATGCGCCATCAGGCCCTCGATATTGCCATAGCACTCCTCCTTGGAGGGCAGGGCGATCTCGCGCCGGCCGGAGAGCTTGACCTGCTGTGCGGCGGCCTCACCGGTCCCCTCGAGCGTATAGTCGACCACGGCTTTTGCGCCTCGATAGTCCTTGGTAAGGCCCATCTTCCCGGCATCCACCATCTCGGCTCCGGT
>JAFGTO010000535.1 GCA_016934095.1 Candidatus Glassiibacteriota bacterium | reverse complement strand
TGCGGGGCCAGCATCAGGACCCTGCCTCCCTGCGGCGGCTCGACCCACTGCGGGCCCCTGCTCTCCGGCCCCATGAACAGCACGCCGGCCCGGCTTTCAGCGGCCTCGGCAACTCTGTTCTGGAAAGAGCGCATTTTATCAGGTGCGGGCATAGGGAAAGTGGTACGGCGGCACAAAGTTCTACAAACGACATGTAGCGCCGTACCCCTTGCGGGTAAAAAAATCAACCCGAATGGATTAAAGGGGCGTTGAAAAAACACCTCAACGCCCCGTGATGAAATTTATTGCTTCGGGGGCTGTCAAGGGCAAGGCAAGCCGTTTCCAGTGTAACTGTAAAAGTTCCTTAATGTAATGCAATTATAATTCCCTTGCCGAATGTCGTTGTCCCGGGAGTGGAAACGGCCCTTGACAGCCTTTATACCCTTAATTCTCAATATTTCAACACGCTATTAATTCATTTACTATAATCTGTGCAATCTGCGGATACAAGCCGTATAGTCCGCCGGCTACCCGGGCCGGAAGCGGCCGGCTTCATCGAGCATGGCCAGGTAGTTCTCCACCGGGGTCTCTGTCATGATAGCGTTCGAGGCCCCGAAAATATGGCCGGTCCCGCCGGTCTCCTCCAGGTTGTCCCGCACCGCCCGGCGCACCTCCTCAGCGGTCCCGCTTACCAGCACCCCGCCGCATTCGAGGTTGCCCAGTAAAGTCAGCCTGGGGAAGCGCTTGCGCAGCCCGGCCAGGCGCATCCCGGCCTGGTGGTCGATCTCGCCGTAGCCGTGCACCCCGGAGGCGCCGAAAAGCAAATCTGCCACCGGCCAGGTATTGCCGTCCGTGCGGAAGACATAGCGGATACCCACTTCGTTGCACTTGTCCGTGATCCGCTTGAGCCGCGGAACGAGGAGCTTTTCGAAAGCTCGGGGGCTGAAGGCCGGGCCGGTGTTGAGGCAGCAGTCCATGCCGGCCAGGGCTACATCCACCCCGATCTCGGCGGCCAGGCCCAGGTCCTCGAGACCCTGTTCGCACTGGCGGTCCAGCTCCTCTGCCACCAGGCCGGGGGCTAACTCGACAGCCATCAGCCAGGCCGGCTCCCACATGGGGATACCCAGCGAGGCCACCGTGGCGGCGAGCGCCGGACCATCCCCGATCAGCTTCTTGAAACGCTCGAGGGAAGCGAAGCGCCCCGGGTCCCGGTCCGGGCCTGGCCAGGAGCCTCCCAGGGACTCGAAGTGGGCGCAGAGACGGTCCACGTCCCCCCCGGCCAGCCAGCCATCCACGCCGTGCCAGTTATGAGACTCCGGAGAGTAGCGATAGACCTCCCAGGGCCCCTCCCTGGTCCGGTCGCCGAACAGGTAAGTAAGCTCATCCAGCTTTGCCGCGGGCTGCCTGGTGTCGCGCCAGGGCAGGCGGGCCATATCGTAGCCCAGGCTCCGGTAGAAGTACGACACGTCCTCCAGCAGGCGCTCCTCGAACTGCGCGGCGGCATCTTTCCCCTTGAACCTGGCCTCCACCTCGGCGAAACGCAAGCTCCCGCCGCCAACCAACAGCTCGCGGCCCAGCGCGGCTGAGGCTACGTTGGAGTAAACGGTCTGGTCGAACCGGGGCACCCGGTCCACCGGCCGGTGGTCGAAAGCCGCCTGTATCCTGCGGCGGCCTGTCCAGCTCTGCTGTTTTTCGCTGCCAGTCATCCAACCGGTCCCGGTGAATTGTCGTATCCGGCTGATCGAAAGCTCTTCACCCGAGCGAAGCGCTTCCCCAGTTATCTCTGCCGGTGAGACCTTACGGAAAAACGTTTTCCCTGGTCATCGACGGCAAAAATTTTTAAATTACTCCCAACTTTATCCTGCAACCAGATCTGCTGACGGTGGCCTATGTCCCGGACCGACAAATATTCCCAGCGCAAGGTCCTGCCTGCGGCTTACCGGCGCTGGCCCCTGCTGGCCGGTGTCGCTGCCGGGCTCTGGGTCCTGGTGCTTTTCTATCTCGGCAGGATGCTGGTGACCCTGTGGCAGGGCCACGGCAAAGCGGCCGCTTTCAGCCTGCTCTGGAGCCTGGTCTGCCTGGCGCTGTGGAGTCTGCTGCACCGCTGGGCACGAAACCGGCCCACCGGATGAGCATTACGGTGTCTTACTTCCTGCAGGCAAATCCTCTCTGAATGTATTCTTCGCCTACCGCCAGCCGCCACGGGCTCAGCGCCTGAACCTCACTACCACGCAACGCTGCCTGGCGCTGTCCAGCCTGCCCTTTTCCAGCGGGTATTCACCGGCGCCGGCTATTTCGACACGGCCCGGGTCCACTCCACCGGTGATCAGATAATCCCGGACCGCCCGGGCCCTGCGCTGGGAAAGTTTGACATTGTCCGCGGCCGTGCCCACATGGTCGGTGTAGCCGACAATTTCCAGGACCACTTTCGGGTTCTCCTTCATCAGCCCGATCACCCGGTTCAGCTCGCCGAAAAACCCGGGCCTGACTCCCGCCCTGTTCACCTCGAAAAACACCCGTACCGTAAACAGCTCCGGCTCGGCTTTCGGGCAGCCCCTGGCATCTACCGCAAGAGAAGGCGGAGTATCCGGGCAGCGGTCTATCCCATCCGGCACGCCGTCCCCATCCGCATCGAGCGCCCGGCCGCCGGCATCCACTGTTGCGCCCTCAGGCGTGTAAGGCTCCTGGTCGCGCTCATCCGGCACCCCGTCGCCGTCGGAATCGGCGGGCGGCTGCGGCGCAGGCTCGGGTTTCTTTTCGACCTCGCAGCCCTGCTGGTCCACCTCGGTGCCGGGGGGAGTGTCCGGGCAGCGGTCCAGGTAATCCGGCACACCGTCGCGGTCGCTGTCGATGGGGCAGCCGTTGCTGTACACCTCGACCCCGGCCGGGGTGCCCGGGCAGCGGTCGGCCTCATCCGGCACCCCATCGCCGTCGCTGTCGCGCACCTTTGCCCTTTCCCTGGCACCTGCCAGCAAAGTAACTCCCACGCCGAACTCCCAGTTATGCGTCTTGCGGTTGCCGCGCCGGTCGCCGTTCATGAAATCCCGGTCCAGATAATGGTCGAAGACATCGAAACGCAGGCCCACGTTCCGGTGAAGGAAATATTCGAGGCCGGCACCGTAGACTATTAGGTTTCGCGTCTCTTTCCCGGCAACGCTGACCGGCATGTTGTTTATCCTGCTCACCGGGTAGTCGAGCCTCATCATTGCCTTGCCGGCGGCCAGGTTAAGGAAGGGGACCGCGGAGCCGATGGGGATGTTCAGCCGCGCACCTGCACCGAACGCATCGTAGAGCGCATTAACGTGCGTGGCGCCGGGCCGGTCATCCGGGCTCACCTCGGTGATCCCCCGCAGGGCAAAGCCTTCCACGCCAAAAAAAGAACACAAGTCGATGCCGAACCTCGTCCCCCACATCGGCCCGTCATCCAGCAGGTTGGGGGTCTGGTACTCCATCCAGTGGTCGAGCACCGGGCTGAGGTAGACCGAGCCGGCTCCGTGGTTCGCCCGGGCCGGCTGTAATGCAGCAAGAAAGACCAGGAACCCGGCAGTCAATAAAACCTTTGTCAAGTTGCGCATATGACCTCCTGAAAAATAATATAAAGGCTCTCTCGCCTGGCATTCGTATATCTGCCGTCTAAGTGCACGGCTTCCGCTTGATCAACAGCCTCCGGCCCCCCTGCCGGCTAGAAAATCACGCAAATGGCGGATATATTTCAAGGTTATCGTACTCGCCTCTAATATCCGGTAGTTGACAGTATGGATAATAATCCCGGTAACGGCGAAAATGAAGCCGGCCATGATCAACAAGATAGTCAGGATGGCCAGGGGTACGTGGGTAATGAAGCCGGTCCCGATAAATTCCAGGACTACGACCCACCCGGTGGCCATACCGCTGAGGAAAAACAGTATGCCGATGGTTCCGAAAAAAGTCATCGGCTTGTAGGCCTTTAACAGCATGAAAATCTCTACCAGCACTGATATACCATCGGAGAAAGTGTTCAGCTTGGAATAACTGCCCTCCGGCCGGTCGCGGTAAGGGATGTCGATTTCCCTGATAACCAGCTTGCGGAACAGGGCCTGGATGGTTATCTCGGTCTCGATCTCGAACCCGGTGGAGAGGAAAGGCAGCGCCGCCACGGCATCGTAAGTGAAAGCCCGGAAACCGGACATGGGGTCTTTGATGCGGGCGGAGAAGATCGAATTGATCAGGAAACGGACCAGCCTGTTGCCGAAGTGATGAAAAGGCCTGACCCTGGTTTCATGGTAGCCTTCGAGCCGGTTGGCCACCACGATGTCCGCCTCCTCGTCGATCAGCATCCCGACCATTTTCGAGCTGTATTCCGCCGGGTAAGTATTGTCTCCGTCGATCATCACGTAGTAGTCGGCGAGGATCTTATCGAACATCGAGGAGATGACATAGCCCTTGCCCTGGCGTTTTTCCCTGATG
>JAFGTO010000534.1 GCA_016934095.1 Candidatus Glassiibacteriota bacterium | reverse complement strand
CGGCGAGGCCACCATGTACTGCACCCATTCGCCGTGCTACATCTGCGCCAAGATGATCGTCAATGCCGGTATCAGGCGCATGGTGTCTTTCACCGAGTACGCGGACGACAACTTCCCGGACCTCTTCCGCCAGGCCGGGATCGTGTTCGACGTGCTGCCCGTGCCGGACACCACGATCAGCCGCAAGCCCTGACCGGCGCAACACGCTTTCACTCTGCGCCTCTGTGCCTCGGCCACTTTGTATCTTTGTACCTGTTCCAGAACTGAACAAACCAGGGAACGGAATTGGGAAATTACCCTGAGACAATCCCCCCACCGGCGGTGCCCCCGGTCGAGCCGGACCACCTGGGCGAGGCCGGCCTGCGCCTGCTCTTCAGACTGAGCCTGCCGCTGATCCTCAACCACGGTGCAGTGATCCTGATGCTTTTCTGCGACCGTATGTTCCTCTCCTGGTACGGCACCGATGAGATCAGCGCGGTCTGGCCGGCGATCTTCCTCTGCTGGGCGGTAACCAGCTTTTTCTACTCGATCACCACTTTTGTCAACATCTTCGTGGCGCAGTACCACGGTGCCCGCAAGAACACGACGTGCGCGGCCACGGTATGGCAGGGGATCTATTATTCCATCGGCACCTACCTGATCCTGCTGGCACTGCTCCCGGCCCTCAGGCTGATCTTCGACCTGTTCGGCCACCGGCCCGAGATCGCCCGGCTGGAGAAGACTTATTTCACGGTGATCATGTTCTCCACCCTGATGTGGCAGCTCAACAACGTGCTGGCGGGATTTTTCACCGGCCGGGGCAAGACCCGCATCACCATGACCTGCAACCTGATCGGCAACGCGGTCAACATCCTCCTGGACTGGGTGCTGATTTTCGGCCACCTGGGTTTTCCGCGGCTGGGGATCCTGGGCGCCGCGCTGGCCACCACCATTTCCTCGGCTATCGCCCCGGCCATCATGCTGGTCCTGTTCCTGGGCAGGAAATACCAGCAGGAGTACCGGACCCGCCAACAGTACCGCCTGCGCACCGACCTGATCAGGAAGCTGCTGCGCACCGGCGCCCCGATCGCTTTCCAGGACATGATGTACCTGCTGAGCACGGGACTGTTCTTCATGCTGATGGGCCGCACCCTGCCGGAGTCCCTGGCGGCCAACAACATCGCCTGGAGCCTCAACGATTTCCTCACCCTGTACATGCACGGAATCGTGCTGGGAGTGATGACTCTGGCCGCCCAGTTTATCGGGGCGGGGAGGCAGGCCGATGCCGGGAAGATCACCATGCTGGGGATCAAGGTGATTATTGCCGGCACCGTGCTGACCGCACTGCTCTACCTGCTGGTCCCCGAAAAGCTGCTCTACTTCTTCCGTCCCCGGGAGGCCGGGGGCGACAGCGTGCCTTTCGAGCTGATCCTGCCCCGGGGCACTCTGGTGCTGCACTATCTTATCGCCTACAATTTCCTGTACGGAGTCCTTTACTGTATCAAGCAGGCCCTGCGCGGACTGGGAGACACCTCTTTCTTCCTGAAAACCGCCCTGTTTTTCGACCTGCTGTTTTTCATGCCCGGGATCCTGCTGGTGGTCCACTTTTACGGTACCCGGCTGACAGCCCTCTGGAACTTCCTGCTGATTTACCTGGCCCTGGTGGCCTCGGCCTACTACCTGCGGTTCCGCTCGGGTAACTGGCGCAGCATCTACCGCGGCGACCTCCATGAAGCAGAATAGAAAAAGCCCGGCCGCTTCCGGGGAACACTCCCCTGAGAGGCCGGGCTCTTGTCATCTGTTCCAGGGATATATCCCTTATAAATAGCCTTCCGCCTTGAGAAACTCGGCGTTGAGGATCGAGGCCCCCGCCGCCCCGCGCACTGTGTTGTGGCTGAGGATCAGGAACTTGTAATCCAGGACACTGCAGGGCCTGATCCTGCCCACAGCGACGCTCATACCCTTGCCGTGGTCGCGGTCGAAACGCGGCTGCGGGCGGTCATCCTCGGTGCGCACCAGGATCGGGCGCTCGGGAGCCGAGGGGAGTTTCAGCTCCTGCGGGCGGCCGCGGAACTCGGCCAGGGCCCGGGTGAACTCCTCGACAGGGGGTTTGCGGCGCAGGGCGACACTGGTGCACTCCAGGTGGCCATCCAGCACGAACACCCGGTTGCACTGGGCGCTGACCTTGAAACCGGCCTCGATAAAAGTGGTGCCGTCCCTCAGCGAGCCGAGCATTTTCAGGGGCTCGCGCTCCATCTTGCCTTCCTCGCCGCCGATGTACGGGATAACGTTGTCAACGATATCCAGGGCACTCACTCCCGGATAGCCCGCCCCGGAGATAGCCTGCATGGTTACCACGCTCACCGCCTCCAGCCCGAACTCGACATCCAGGGGCTTCAGCGGGAGCACCAGGCCCATGGTGGAGCAGTTGGAGTTGGTGACGATAAAGCCTTTCCACCCTCGGGATTTCTGCTGGTGCTCGATCACCTTGACGTGTTCCGCATTGATCTCCGGCAGCAGCAGCGGCACATCAGGGTCCAGGCGGTGGTTGCGCGAGTTGGAGAAAACACAATAACCCGCAGCGGCGAATTTTTCCTCCACCGGGCCGGCCACCGAGGCATCCATGGCGGAAAACACCGCCCGGCAGTCCAGGCCGGGTTCCACCTCTTTGACAGTCATGCCGGCGACTGCAGGGGGGATGTCCGCGGAAACCTTCCAGCGGCCGGCTACCGCCTCGGCGTAGGTTTTTCCGCTCGAGCGCTCGCTGGCGGCGACCTCGCAGACCTCGAAGTAGGGGTGGTCCTGCAGCAGGGTGATAAAACGCTGTCCCACTGTTCCGGTGGCGCCGAGCACGCCGACTTTTATCTTGCTCATGATCCAGGCCTCAATTTAGTTGAGTTGTGGCGAATTTTCCTTTCCGGGCGGCAAGGCCCGCACAGGCTTGGGCCTCCGGTTTCTCGGCGCCCCATGCCAGCGCAGCGCCGCATTCCCGGAAAGACACTCTGGTAATCTAATCGGAATATCCCCGACGGCCGCTCAGCGGCTCGTACCGCCGGGGCGCATAGTGATGGTCGATCTTGGAAGCTTGAAGGAGGATTTGTCCGGTATATACATGGCTCGGACTGGAGAAAAGTTATCAATTTCAAAAAATGAAGGACAAAACTAACTGGTTTTGCCCCTGGTGTCAAGACCTTTAAAGACAATGAACCTGCGGAAATTTCTGCCCCCCGCCCGGCAGAAAGCGTGCCGGCACGAGGATGCAGCCCTTAACGCTCTCTGCGTGTTTTGGCCGCACGGTTTTTCATGATGAGGCTGACCGCTTCCAGCGCCCGCTCGACAATGCTGTCGCAGTAGCGCATGAATTCCGCATTATTCCCGGTGCTCGCGGACGTGTCCGCTTTCCCGGCTCTGCCGACTGTCATCTGTTCCTCTCCGCTACGGGTTAGTCCCGGCTCGGGTCTGAAGATACCCGATACTTACCGGTGTTCTAAAAGTGCAAAACCCGTGCCGGTTAAGCAGCGCGTTGAAATCTAGCCCGCTTCCTCCAGCCGGGAGAGGATCTTTTCCAGCAGCTTCTCGATGCGGCCGAGCAGCGCCACGCTGCTGTCTGCTGCGCCCCTGTTCTCCACCCAGTCGATCCCCTCGGTGGTAATCGAGATAAGGTCCTCGATCTTGTGCATGCGGATAAGCCTGCGCTCCAGCAGGTACTCGAGGTTCCGCTCCAGCACCACTCCCTGGGCGCCGAGCTCGCGCGAGAGCTCTTTCTTGGCGATCACGCCGCGGTAGAGGCCCTCCTCCAGGTAGGCCCGGTAGAGCCTGGCCAGCAGGGCGCTCCGCAGCCCGCGGTCGTTTTCCTGGACTTCATTCGCCATTTTTCCCGCCTGCAGCGGATGGACTGCCTTCAGACTTCACTGTGAGACTTCGGACTTTCGCCCCGGGCTGATGGGCCTTCCGGTGGCATTCACTGCAGAGCACGATCAGGTTGCGGCTGTCGGCTGCGCCGCCGGCGGCCAAGGGCTTGATGAAATGGATCTCCGGCGGGCTTTCTGCTCCGCAGCACTGGCAGCGGCTGATCGAGCGCCCTGCTGCATAGAGGCGGCGGAGCAGTGTCCTGCGGCCGGCTGCCGACACCCTGGTACGGCTGCGGTAGCATTCCGGGCAGACCGGGTGGCAGTCGCCGAGTGTCTGAAAGCCACTGAAATCATCTCCAGGCAGCTCTTTGCCGCAGGCGACACAGCGCATCACTCACCTCCGGTCGGGTATGAGCCCGGTCCCATCCACCGGGCAGACCGGGCTTTTCACGCCGGGCAACGCCTCGAAGACTCGTCCGCAGGACGGGCAGCGGTAGCCGGGCTCCCCGGCCCGGGCGGCCACGGTGTCTGTCGCGCCCTGCTTCCCCGGCTCCCTGGCTGACAGCAGAGACAGGGCCAGCTCGAACTGTTCCCTGACAGGCAGCAGCCCGCTTTTGCCGCTCCAGTGCCTGAGCAGCCAGGCCCTGAGCTCCGGGCCCTCCCCGATGGAATCAGCAAAAGCCGCGCGCACCGAGTCGCTCCGCACCGCCGACAGGCTGCCGGCCTGGTGGCAGCCCAGGCAGTCTTCCGGCCAGGGGAAGCGGGCCGCCGTCTTCCACGGTACGGCCTGGGCGCCGTGGCAAAGCCCGCAGGAGCGCAGGGCGAGCTTGCCGGGCAGGAAAGGCCGGCCCAGCGAATCGGGGCCGTGGGCCCGGTCGGAATCCAGGCCCTGCGGCTCCCCGCGGTGGCAGCTCGTGCAGCCGAACTGGTCCGGCGGATGCTGCTGCATGGCTTCCGGGCAAACGGAAACCGTGTCCGCAACCACCAGGTCCGCCGGCCCGCTCCCGGGCCGCCGGTGGCAGCTCAGGCAGGCCTGCCTGACCGGCACCCGGGCGGGCACCAGCCAGCAGGTCTCGGCGGCTTCCAAAGGCTTGCGGCTTCCGCCGCTCCCATCGCCCTCGCGCCTTGCGGCAGCCTCGACCGCTCTTTTCAGGACTTCCAGAGTGTCGAGCCGGGCTTTCAGCTCGCGGGACCGCCACTCGAGGTCCCGCAGCCTGCGCACCGCCTGGAAGTAGGTCTCCCGCGGCCCGGCATCCCGGTCCATGTTTCCGGAGCGCACCCTTTCCCTGATGGCGGAAAAAAGCCCGCGGTACGCCTCGAGCCGCCGGTCGAGAACCGCTACTGAATCGGACCACTGCTGCAGGCCGGTTTCCAGGTCGCCGCCGGCCAGGAACTCCAGGATCTCTTTCAGGCCGGCGCTGTCGGCCCGGAGAGAGCCGTCGTCTCCCGAAAAGAGCCCGGCCAGCTCCGGACCGGGCCTGGCAGCACGGTTTACGGCCTGCCCGGACTTAAAACCGGGCCTGCGCCAGCGGCTTCCGGGAAGCCAGTAGAAAAACGCCGAAATCGCCGCTGCAAAAACCAGGATTATCAGAATCTGCTTGAACATTCGCCGCCGCTCGTTATAATTACAACCATCGCTGGTTAAGTATTCTAACACCGATCCGCCGCCCAAGGCAAGTGCAAGCAACAGGGCAGCCCGGGTTTTTCAGCTTTTTTAAGGCCGCCTGCCCGCGTGCAGCTTGCCGGATGCAGGGAAAGCAAGGAAAAAATTTCGTTTTGCCAGATTTGTTATTAAATTAGAGGGCCGTTGAAAAAAGACTTCAACGCCCCGTGGTTGAATTTCGTGCTTCATGAGCTGTCAAGGGCAAGGCAAGCCGTTTCCACTGTAATTTTAAAATATAGAATATCTTATGCGATTAACGCTCTCTTGCCAAATGTTGTTGTCCCAGCAGTGGAAAAGGCCCTTGACAGCCTTAGAATTTTCAATATTTCAACATGTTTTTAGGTCAGGAAACCGGGCTTGGAAGGAGGACCGCACCTTGAGTGTCCCGGCACCTGGAGTAAAAAAAACCTGCTTCCCGAGCGGGCCGCCGGCCGGTAGAGTGTTCAGGGCCTTTTTGTTCGCGCTGCTGTTTTCAGGCTTTGCAGCCCCGGATGCACCCGCCCGGGCCGGGGACGAGCTGCCCCAGGGTTACAGTGAAGATTTCCTCCGCCGGCAGCAGGCGATCACGGAGTTCGAAAAGGGCAAGCGCTATTTCGAGGACGGGTCTTACGACCTGGCCCGCAGCCAGATGCTGAAAGTGCTGGAGCTCGACCGCGAGCACCTGGAGGCCCGGTACTACCTGGGACTGGTGGAAAGCCGCTGCGGGGCGCACAAGCTGGCTGTCGAGCACTTCATGGTGATTTACCGGAAGAAGCCCCGGTTCAAGGGCCTGCTATACGAGCTGGCATCCAGCCACCTGGCTCTCGGGCATTGCGATGAAGCCCGGGACTGGCTCGACCGCCACCTGAAAACCGACCCGAAATCCAAAAAAGCCGTCGAGATGGGTAAAAAGATCAAGGACTGTAAAAAACGACTGGAGAATAGCGATGGCTAGCGGCAGCGGCCTGAACCTGGAAAAAATCGGCTGGATCTCATTCTACATCGGTGTTGTCACCATCCCTTTCATCCCGCCCTACTCCCTGGCCCTGCTGGTCTTCGGCGGCCTGGTGGCTACTATCTACCATTCCCGCCACAAATAACATTCCCCTCCCCTGAGGGAGGGCCTGTTTCCCGGCATTGAAGATTCCCCGAGAGCCAAGCTGCGGGGAATGCGCTCGCCAGCCAATTCGCCCGTCTATTTCGGCCGCTCAGTCGCTTTTTTCGCTTTCCGGCTTGCTTTCCTCCTGGCCGGGGGGGAGCTCCGACTTCTTGTATTCTCTGAGGAAATAGGTTATCTCCCGCAGGTGGTTGTCGATACGGTCCAGGTAGAAAGACATCCGGGCGAGCTGCCTGGCGAAACTGTGTACCAGGAAAAAAGTGAAAATCACCGCCAGGGTAAGCACGACAGGCAGCAAGTTCGCTGCGAAATCAAGCCAGTACTGCACCTGCATGATATGGCTGTCCATCCAGTCCATGGTCTTCAGGGTCCCGGACCGGCCCCGGAGCCGGGTTTAAAGGGGTTGGGATAGTTCTGTTTCAGTTCGACCTGCCCGGAGTCCACCGGCGCCGCAGTAGAGTCGGGCACCTGGGCAGAGTCCGCGGGGACCGAAGTGGAACCGGGTGCCCGGGCCGGGCCCGCAGGGACCGCAGTGGAATCGGGCGCCTGGGCAGAGTCCGCAGGGACTGCTGTGGAATCCGCAGTCGGAGGATGTGCGCCGGTAGAATCCTCTCCCGCCAGCGAATCTCCGGGCGCCAGCGAGTCGGCGGCGGCAGTGCTGGGCCTGACCGGGTTGGGATAGTTCTGCTCCAGGCTGAACCCCGGCTCACCTGCGGATTTGGTGGAATCGGCCGCCGCCAGCGAATCCGGAGCCTGGGCTGCGGCCCCGGCGGATGAGTCGGCCCGCGTGGAATCGGTGCGGGCTTTTGAAGCCGTGGCCAGGGAATCCGCCCGGGCCAGGGAGTCGGTCCTCAGGGAATCCGCCATGGCGACCGAGTCGG
Source organism: Candidatus Glassiibacteriota bacterium (assembly GCA_016934095.1). Lineage (GTDB taxonomy): Bacteria > Gemmatimonadota > Glassbacteria > GWA2-58-10 > GWA2-58-10 > JAFGTO01. The sequence continues at coordinate 1,776 of JAFGTO010000534.1, read as the reverse complement.
CGAAGGCCTGGATCGAATCCACGCGGGCCTGTTCGATCGAGTCGAGCCTGGCGATCTCGGCGGCCGCCCGGTCTCTGAGCACCTGTGCGAACAGCGGCACATCCACCGGTTGCCTGAGGCCGGATTTTTCCCAGTCGAGTGCCTTGCCGTAATCCCGGCTGACCATCACATCCAGCACGTAGGCGGTCATCCTGGCGGTGGTGTCGACCTCGGTCTCCTCCTGCCTGGCTCCGGCCCTGGTACGGCGGCGGTCGCGCTGCAGCTTCCACTGTTCCAGAGCCTTCAGACGCCGGCTCTCGAGAAACCCGCTCATGTTATCGATCAAGCTGTCAGGCAGGGTGAACTCCACCCAGATCCCGTCGGAAACGCCGAAATCCACCCTTTCTCCGGCATTCATGGTGAACAGGATGTCCGAGTCCACCGATTTGTCCAGGAAGACATAGGTATTGTTGGCGGTGATAAAAAGCGAATCGTACTGGGTGAATTCCTCGGTCTCGTCCTGCCGCTGGCGCCGTTTGTAGGTTTCGAGCAGGTTCTGCCTGCGGGTCTGCCGCTGGACCTCCTGGAGGTACTGCGCTTTCGAGGCGTACCAGGTATCCAGCGTGTCCACCGGCAGCCGGTCCCAGCGGTCCACATCCTGAAACTTGAATTTCACCCGGTCTATGGTGTCCGCCAGCAGGTAGTGGACCCCGGTGTGCTCGAAATCGGCCAGGAAAGGCTTGACCCCGCGGACCTGGATGTTTTCCATGACCTTGGTCTTGATTTTCTTCCGCCCGTAGCGCAGCTCCAGGCGGTGGAAACGCCTCTCGACAGGGTAGTAATTGATGCTCCTCAGGCCACGGAACTGGTTGCGCACCTCGAAATTCTCGGTCGGAAAAAAACGCGTGTGGATGATCAGGCCCTTATCGGTTACCTCCTGGCTTAAGAGGCGCATTTCCACTATCGGCCGGTCGTCGTTGTCGTAGCCCACGAAGACATTCACCCGGTCGAATTCCCGCTTGGTCGGCTCAGTTATTTTCGCGCCCCCCGGGCCGCCGATAAAAGGCAGGGAGAAACAGCCGCAAAAAACCAGGGCAGCCAGGCAAGGCCAGAGGGCCGAATGTATGATGTGTTTTTTCCGGGACATTTAGGAAGGACTGTGTGTTTTCAAGACATCGAAGCCGGTTCCGGCACCCGCATGAGGCGCGGAAAGAATAAACGGGCCTCCATCTAACCAAACTTAATCGTTTCCCCGGCAAAAGACAAGTAACCTCGCCGCCGGGATCTGCAGCCCGGCCGCAGGCTTTCTTTCAGATACAAACCCCCGCACCGGCAGCGATGTTCCAAAAAAACCAAGAAGCCCTCCGCCGGCAAGGCGACGGAGGGCTTCTCCTGCTGTTCCTCAAAGTGAGCTCCCGGGAAAGGGCATCAGCCTATCACGGGCACATCCTTCAAGGCTTCGATTATCTTTGCCTCGGGATAATCGTAATCCTCGAGCTGCTTGTCGTAGTACTTGTCGTAGGCGGCCAGGTCCAGGTGGCCGTGTCCGCTGAAATTGAAGGCGATGCATTTTTCCTCGCCGGTTTCCTTGCACTTGAGGGCTTCGACCACCACGGCGCGGATGGCGTGGTTGGTCTCCGGCGCCGGGATATGCCCCTCTGTCTGGGCGAAGAGCAGCCCGGCATCGAAACACTCGATCTGGTGGTAGCTCTGGGCCTCGATGATCCCCAAATCCAGCAGATGGCTGACCATCGGGGCCATGCCGTGGTAGCGCAGACCGCCGGCATGGATGCCGGG
>JAFGTO010000533.1 GCA_016934095.1 Candidatus Glassiibacteriota bacterium | reverse complement strand
TATTCAAAGATTGGAGTTTCTTTTACTATTTCACCCTCTAATCATTGGGCGCCGGATTTCCGGCGCCCAATAGTACTCTTATCTTAGAGGGGAAACGCTATACCCCGTCTTGTATGTCAAGGTATTTAGATCGTATTACATCTTGGTTCTGGGACGCAAATCCTCATCCATGCAAGCTTTAGTCTACTCGGTAACTATGAATTCGTCCCTTCTGTTCTTCGACCAGACCTCCTCGTTGCTACCTTTCAGTGCAGGTCGTTCCTCGCCCCAGCTTCTAATCTCGATACGACTGCCCTGGACACCGGAGTCGATTAAAAACTGTTTTGCGCTGCTCGCCCGGCGTTCGCCGAGGGCCAAGTTGTATGCAGATGTACCGCGTTCATCGCAATGACCTTCGATCCTGATCACAATCTCCGAATGTTCCTTCATCAAACCGGAGATACTCATCAGAATCGGGCGGAATTCTGGCTTGATCTCGCTCTTGTCGAAATCAAAATATATTTTTTTTGCTGCAATCGCGCTCTTGGCTTTAGCCAATTTTTCAGCCCGCTGTCTTGCCAAGATCTCAGTGCTATCAACCTTTACCGGCTCAGGTTTCTTTTCTACCACAGGGGGTGGAGGTGGGGGAGGCGGTGGAGCAATCTCTTTTTTATGACATCCCAAAAACGTAAAAATCATGGTAAGAGAGATCGAGATAAAAAGAATGTTCTTCACTGCAGTACCTCCAGGTGTAAAAACATTGCTGAAATGGAAGAAAAATGAGACATGAAAGATACAGTTATTGCTACTCCAACGGCTAAAGTCTTAATCTATAATACTCCTGCCGGAAGGAAGAAGCCGTTGGCAAAAAATTTGCCTATTTTAAAGTTGATATTGTTTACCCCGATTGATAAGAAATGTTTGCTTTTTAAGATCAGCGATCGAAAATATCTCAAGTCAGCAAGTCCTGGAAAGAGAACATGATCATTGCAGCAAACAATTAGCTGGAAAGCATACGCGCGGGATTAATTGAATAAAACGGAATGAACCCCTCTGTGCTTACTCATGGAATAGCCGTATCCAATGATTTATTACTGTTCTTGGTCCTTGGCAAAATATTGACATATTGACATAATGATAATAGTCTATTGTTGTATTGACTTGTTACCGTGCAGACGATTCCTGCGTAAATTTTGAAGATTAAGCCGCGATCGCCCGAATCAGCTCAATCAGCTCCTCAGGTATCTAACGCAGAAAAGTATAAAACAGTTTGGAGTGCTCCTCTTTATTGGACACCTTTGAAGGAGAATTTTCAAACTTGGCTGTCAAACAAGGCGAATCGAAATACAGAGAACGGAAAAATTCGGAAAGGATCATTTCGATGAGCGGGCCCAACCCCCGCGGTTGCACCCGGACCACGAACGGAGAGCTTCGAAACGGAGAATCGGGAAGGATGTACGAAACGGTGTAGTTGAAGTCAACTGCCGATGACCCGTCATGTCATGAAGGAGAAGACAAGTGGCGAAACATGAAAAAGGCCGCTGCTGTCAGGCAAAGGCTTGCCCAGAAGTAATCCCAGGTTAGTCTCTCCCGCATATAAAAGACACAAAACCCGGCGAAAACAACCATCGTGAGCACTTCCTGGATAACCTTGAGCTGCGGAAGCGTGTAGTAAGCGCTCCCGATACGGTTTGCCGGCACCTGCAGGCAGTATTCAAAGAATGCGACACACCAGCTGAAAAGGATGACCAGCAGTAACGGCTTGGTCCGCAGGTCCCTGAGATGGCCATACCAGGCGTAAGTCATGAATATGTTGGAAAAAATAAGCAGTGATATCGGAGCAAAGCGCATTGCGATCCCTCGCGAGCAACGAGCCACCGGCCCAATCGACAAGACCCCGAGGGGATCACCCCCTCGGGGCCTTGCACTGAATCAGAACCGCCGGAACCGGCGGATTGAAATCTGGCTCCCCAGGCCGGACTCGAACCAGCGACACGGTGGTTAACAGCCACCTGCTCTACCAACTGAGCTACTGGGGAATATTGTCAAATAACGCGGGCGATACTGCCGGAAGTTATCCGGCACTTCCGGGGGTATATCTTAATATCTTCGGGCAGAGTTGTCAATACTTTAGCGACTTCATCCCGCGGCTTCCACCCCGCCGGCCCGGGCGGGGCATTGCAGTTGACAAACCCGCGGGTCTGCTCTAACTTGGAACCTGGATAACGCCTGGGAATCGCTTTTCCCTGACTTCGATCCATTTATCTTCCTCAACATTCCTCGAGAGGTGCAGTCGCTATGTCAGCACAATCAACGGATATTCACCTCAGAAAGCTCCGCATGGGCATGGTCGGAGGGGGCGAGGGCGCTTTCATCGGTGCGGTGCACCGCAAGGGGGCCCTGATGGATGAGCAGATCGAGCTGGTCTGCGGAGCGTTCGATGAGGTACCCGAGCGTGGGAGAGCTTTCTACTCCAAGGTTTTTATCGACCCGGAGCGGGCCTACGGCACCTACCGGGAGATGGCCGAAAAAGAAGCCGCCCTGCCTGCAGACCGGAGGATCGACTTTGTCTCCATAGTTACCCCCAACCACATGCACTTCCCGGTGGCCGAGACCTTCCTGGAAGCCGGCTTCCACGTAATCTGCGAAAAGCCCATGACCACCAGCCTGGAGCTGGCCCGGCAGATGCGCGGGATTGTCGAGAGGGCCGGCAAGGTGTTCGTGCTGACCCACAACTACACCGGCTACCCCATGGCCAAGCAGGCCAGGGCGCTGGTGCAGGAAGGCAAAATCGGCGAGATCAAGAAGGTCATTGTCGAGTACCCCCAGGACTGGCTGCTGACCAGGCTGGAGCTCCAGGGCCAGCGCCAGGCTCTCTGGCGCACCGACCCCAAGCAGTCGGGCCCGGCAGGCTGCCTGGGCGACATCGGCTCGCACTGCGCAAACCTGGTGCACTATATCACCGGCCTGGAGATCGATGAGCTCTGCGCGGACGTGACCACTTTCGCCGCAGGCCGCCTGGTGGATGACGATGTCAACGTGCTGATCCACTACAGCAACGGCGCCCGCGGCATCCTGCACGCCAGCCAGATCTCCGCCGGAGAGGAAAACAACCTGAAAATCAGGGTCTACGGCGATAAGTCTTCCCTGTACTGGTCGCAGGAGCACCCCAACTACCTCTATCTCTACGCCCCCGGGGCCCCGGTGCAGATCTACCGCCGCGGCCACGATTACCTTTCGCCGATGGCCAGGCTGGCCGCACGCATCCCGCCGGGACACCCGGAAGCCTATATCGAGTCTTTCGGCAACATCTACCTGGCCGCTGCGGCCAGCATCCGTGCGGCGGAAAGCGGTGTCGAGCCTGCAGAGCGCCTGGACCATCCCGGCGTGGAGGATGGCGTGCGGGGACTGGCTTTCATCGAGACCGTGCTCGAGTCCGGCCGCACCCGTCAATGGACCCCGTTCAAGGAGTTCTGAGTACTGTCGCCCGGGCCGCCGGCTGCGCGGAGTCTTACCGGCAACCATTTCGCTGTTAAACCGGATCATTTCACGAACGTGTTGAAGACTCCCCGAGAGCCAAGCTGCGGGGAATCTTCGATTGTTAAGCAGAATTTTCTGATTATTTTTGATTCGCTCGCTGACCCCGCAGCTTGCTGCGGGGAATGCGCTCGCTGGGCAATTCAGGATAAAGGAGGAGCAGCTATGGCACGACCAGTAACCCTTTTTACCGGCCAGTGGGCCGACCTGCCGCTGGAAGTGATGTGCCGGAAAGCCAGGCAGTTCGGCTATGACGGCCTGGAGCTGGCCTGCTGGGGCGACCACATGGAGTTGGACAAGGCCGCCGGGGACCCGGACTACTGCAAGCAAAAAAAAGAGCTTCTCGCCAAGCACGACCTGAAAGTCTGGGCGATCAGCAAC
>JAFGTO010000532.1 GCA_016934095.1 Candidatus Glassiibacteriota bacterium | reverse complement strand
GCATGGACTTGCCTCCTCTTTTGCCCTTAAATATAATCGGCAAATCCACCTTATTGCACTGTCTAAATTTCCCAGGCCATTATACTATGGGATAAACCTAACGCTGTTCTCTCTAAATTATGCTGTATTACTTAAGACGCTATGTATAGAAAAGCGGCAGGCCCGCTATTAAGGGGCCTGCCGCTTCTTTCTGGTACGCCCGGAGGGAGTCGAACCCCCAACCTTCTGATCCGTAGTCAGATGCTCTATCCATTTGAGCTACGGGCGCCTTATTTTCCGGCTAGAATATAATCAATAACCTCTTGTTCTGCAAGAGTTTCATTCGCCTGCTGCCAGCAGGCGCCACCCCGTGATTGCCGGTACCCGTCGGGCGGCGGCAGTCCGTTGGTTTATGGAGGCCACAGTCTTGCGCAAGGCTTATTTTTCCTGTGCGAACCTCGAGTCTGCCCGCACTTGTTCAGGCAGCCGCTTGTCCAGCCAGCCGGTCCTGCCAGCCTCGAAAACATCGAAGTCAGGCACGTAGGGCTTGATATCCAGCAGCGGCGTATTGTCGAGGATATCCACCCCGGCCAGAAACAGCCTGCAGCCCTCGCGGCGGAGAAGTTTTACCGAAGACAGCCCTATCTTGTTCGGCCGGGTGGGCGCCCGGGTGGAAAATACCCCGTGGGTTTCCCGGTCGAGGTAGGGAGTCACCTCAAGCTTAGCCGGGCCGGCCCGGTCGAACCAGTAGATGAGCCAGACCCTCTCGAAACCCTCGAGGTCTTTCAACCCGGCTTCGTACTCAGGGTAGACCTCGGCCCAGCCCTCCGCACCTCCGGCCAGGGATGGCTGGATAGGGGTGCCCGGCTGCTCGGTAAAAGGCGAGTGAACCAGGCCTATCAGCCTTAAGGAAATTTTATCTTTCATAGGTACCCGCCCGGCGCTGCCGGAGGAAAGGTGCTGTAATATTCCCCCGGGTCAGACTTTCTCCGGCACGATAAACGGGAACCGGTACTCCCGGCTGAGGTAGCTTTCCGCCTCTTCATCCTCGATGAAATGCTCGTTGTGAGGGTCGAAAACCACTGTACGCCCTAACCGGTAGGCGATATTGCTAAGGTGGCACATCGAGGCCGAGAGGTGCCCTTCCAGGATCTCGGCGGTCAGTTCCTTGCGGTTGCGCGAGCGCACTGCATTGATAAAGTTCTCGAAATGCGGGCCCCCGCCCGTACCCCGGACATTCAGCGGGTCGTATTTCTTGCTGGCTTCCTCATCAGTCATGCTGGGCCCCGGCTCGTCCTTGCGGCCGTAGAATGTCTCCCATTTGCCGCCGCCCAGTTTCATCCAGCCCTCGCTCCCGTAGAATTTCATGCCAATTTCCGATTGAGTGTAGAGGCCCCGCACTTCGAGCTGCACGATCTTGCCGTCCTCGTACTGCATGACAGACATCTGGGTGTTCGGGGTCTCCTGGTCGCAGTCGAAAGCATAATAGCCGCCGATACTCTGGGTGAATTTCGGGTGCTCGTATTTCTGCAGGGCCCAGCGGGCCATGTCGGTATAGTGGGGGCCGTTGTTGCCGGTCTCGCCGCTGCCGGTATCCCAGAACCAGTGCCAGTTGTAGTGGAAGCGGTTGTCAATGAACGGGCGTATGGGCGCCGGGCCCAGCCAGAGGTCGAAGTCGACACCCTCGGGGACCGGAGCGACCTTGCCGCGGCCTATGCTCTCCCGGGAGCGGTAGATGGAGCAGACCACCATGTAGAGCTCTCCGAGCTTGCCCTGGTGGAGAAAATCCATGGCCGAGCGCACGACCGCTCCGCTGCGGTTCTGGCTTCCCACCTGCACGATCCGGTCGTACTTGCGGGCCGCCTCGACAATCTTGCGGCCTTCCCAGATGTTATGGCAGACCGGTTTCTCCACGTAGACATCCTTGCCCGCCTGGCAGGCCCAGATACTGGCCAGGGCGTGCCAGTGGTTACAACTGGCGACCGAGATTACATCGACATCCTTGTCTTCGCATACCCTGCGGATGTCAGTCTCGGCACGCGGCCGTTTGCCGGAGATTTTCTCGATCTCATCCTGGACCCCGGGCAGCAGGTTTTGATCGATATCGCAGAGCACAGATACATTTACATTGGGGATCCTGGCGTAATTTGCCGCGTGTTCCGCTCCGCGGCTGCGGATTCCCATGACCGCCACGTTGATTGTTTCATTGGGGCTGTTTTTCGCCAGGGCGCTCTTGATCATCGGGCTGCCTGCGGCCATCAGCCCCACCGTGCTTACCCCGGCGTTTTTCAGGAAATTGCGTCTGTCCATGGCTTTCAATTCCAGTACCCTCCTCTCGGGATTCGGTTGCGGATCGTAAAGTTTGCAGGATGATGGATTGTCGGAGTCATGCGATTCGCCGGCGAAAGCCCCGGTCCAGACAACCCTGGATGCCGGGCATGTAGTTCTGAAAGCGAGTTTAAATGCTAAGAATTTCGGTTATAAAGGCTGTCAAGGGCCGTTTCCACTTTTGGGACAACAACATGCAGCAAGAGAATAGTAATTGCATAACATACTCGAAAATTTTTAGTTACAGTGGAAACGGCTTGTCTTGCCCTTGACAGCACATGACGTAATAGATTTCCCCACGGGGCGTTGAGGTTTTTTCAACGCCCCCCTAATATAATAAGCAACATCGGCTGAAAACAAATCATTTATCCGCACTTTGCCCGATTACCGCGGTGCGCAGCGATTTGGTCTTGACCAGCGCCCGGACAGCCGCTCCCGGCTCGAGTCCCAGGTGCTCCACGGCTTCGGCGGTGAGCTCGACCAGCAGCGGGACACCCACATCCACGGTGGCAAGCGTGGTCCCGGTCATGCGCTGGAGCTCCACCACCGTGCCCGGCCAGACATTCCTGGCGCTCAGCCTGGGGAGCTCTCCGGTCGAGAGGATGATTTCATCCGCCTGCACGGTTACATAGACCCTGTCCCCGACATGCAAGTTGTCGTGAGGCACCTTAAGGGACAGTTCCTGTGCCTGTACCACCGAGTAGCCCAGCTCCGGGCGGGTTTCTCTTACCGAGCCGGGGATCACGGTCTCCAGGGGACCCAGGCTGTCGGTCTTCTCGACCTCGGGCATTATCTCGTACGGAGTGCCCACGGCAGCCACCCTGCCCAGGCGCAGACCCCGCCGGGTAGTCTCCACTTTGAGCAGGGCCACCCGGTCCGTCAGCACGCAGAGGTCCGGGAAGCTATGGCTGACATAGATCATCGGGATGCCAAGCTCACTTTTCAGGCGCAGCAGGTAGGCCAGCACCCGGTGCTGCAGGGCCGTGTCGAGCCCGGAGAGAGGCTCATCCAGCAGCAGCATCCTGGGCGAGCAGAGGAGCGCCCTGCCGATTGCCACCCTGCGGGCCTCTCCGCCGGAGAGCTGATCCACCCTGTGGTTTAGCAGGGGAGCCAGGTCCAGCAAATCGAAAATCTCCCCGGGACTCAGGCTTCTCTGGTTGGCGGGTACCCTGCGGTAGCCGAACAGCAGGTTGTCCAGCGTGCTGAGGTGGGGAAACAGCAGGTTGTCCTGGAAGACTACCCCCAGCCTGCGCTGTTCCGGGGCGAGGTCCACCCCGCTGTTCCGGTCGAAAACAATGCCGCCGAGCACGGCGATATGCCCGTCCCCGGGCCTGATAATCCCTGCCAGGGCTGAGAGGATCGTGGTCTTGCCGCTTCCAGAGCGCCCGTAAAGGCCGGTTGCCTGGTCCCGGCTGGTCAGATCGGCCTCGAGGCTGTAGCCGCCCCGGTTTACCCTGATAGCCAGCTCGATCATCTGGGCAACTCCTTCATCACGGACTGCGGCGCCCGTTTCCTGTAGCGGCCGACCAGGTGCTCGCTGGCCGCCAGGGCGAGAGCGCTCAACAGCACCGAGACCACCACCAGCCGCGCAATGGCTGCCTCGTGTCCCGGGGTCTGGTAGTGGCGGAAAATCTCCAGCGAGATTGTCCGCTGGCCCAGGGTGCCGGCCGAGACCATGGCCGTGGCCCCGAATTCTCCCAGCGCCCTGGCGAAGCAGAGCACGCTGCCGGCCACCACGCCGGTCCAGGCCAGGGGCAGGGTCACCGAGAAAAAGGTCCGCAGGGGCGAACAGCCGAGAGTCCTGGCCGCTGCTTCGAGGCTCGGGTCGATCACCTCGAAAGAAGCCCGCGCAGTGCGCACCAGCAGGGGGAAACCCATGACTGCGGCTGCCAGCGCCATGCCGCTCCAGGTGAACACCATCCTGACACCCAGCCGGCCGAGCATGCCGCCGAGCACGCCCTGCTGGCCGAAAACCAGCACCAGCAGGTAGCCGGTAACCACCGGCGGTAGCACCAGCGGCAGGAAGACAAGAGTCTCGACCAGGATTTTACCCGGGAACTCCCGGCGGGCCAGCAGCCAGGCCAGCGCCACGGCAGGCACTATCCCCAGGCCGACAGCGCAGAGGCCCATCAGCACCGAGAGCAGCACAGCGGATATTTCAGCCTGGTCGAGCACGGTCCCTCCGGATTAGAGGTCAGAGCAGCATCGGGTAGCAAGCATCAGGCAAACCAGGTACAAAGGCCCGTCTTCCCGACGTGTAGGGGCACAGGGCAGGGCTCGCCAGTGAAGACGCGCGAGTGGAGAGG
>JAFGTO010000531.1 GCA_016934095.1 Candidatus Glassiibacteriota bacterium | reverse complement strand
GTGCAACTCGACCACGTTTTGCCATGTGACACCTCCTGTAGTATCTTTGTTGAAATCACTTGACAGTAAGGTATCACATGAAATTTATAAAGTAAAGTTAATTCTGTTACAATACACTAGATCTTCTCGACCATTTCGCCGGGCAGCCAGCCGCTCCTGCCGCTCGGCAGGCTGACCAGCACCCAGCCTCCCCGGCTCTCGCGCAGGGCCACCAGCGTGCCCTCCGGGAGCACCAGCACCCTGGTATTGTCCTCTCCAGGCCCGCTGCGGGCCTGGGCCCCGTCCTCGACCACCACCGCCTGGCTGCCGTAGCGCAGGCTGTAAATGTGCATTCCCAGCACCAGGCTGTTGGCCGCCAGCAGCACCAGCCCAGCCGCGCTCCAGCCGATCACCGCCTTGCGCAGCACGCCCCTGTGCCCCAGGGCAGCCACGGTTACCCCGACCGCGACCCAGACCAGAAAAACAAGCTGCAGGATGCCGGCCTCCCGGGCGCTCAGCAGGAAGACCCAGCGGGTGAACAGGTCTGTGAGGAACCCCCGGGAATTTTCCTCTTCCGAGCCGGCGGGCCGGGTGAGCGCGGTTACGAAACTCAGGTTCGCCCGGATGTCGGGGTCGCGCGGAGACAGGCGCGCCGCCCGCTTGAAATTCAGCACTGCGCGGCCCAGGTGCCCGGCCTTGAGGGCGGCGCAGCCCAGGTTGTAATACAGCCCGGCGTTAGGCCCGGTGAGCTTGAGCAGCTCGCGGTATCCCTTGGCCGCGCCCTCGAAATCATTCTCGCTGTAGGCCCGGTTGGCCTCGCGGAACCTGCGCTCCAGAGTGGTGGCCGAACCGTTATCCTCTGCCCGGACAGATGCCGCCCAGATACACGGCACCGCACTCAGGAGCAGTAGCAACCTTTTCAGCAATGGAAGCATAAGCTTATTTTTTCTCCTGCCGCTTGCGAAAGCGACCGTTCATGCTAGAGGGCGCGGTCCAGGCGCTCGGTGAGCTTCCGCACTTTTTTCAGGTACTCCCGGGCCTCTTCCCTGTCCCCGGCCCGGGGGGTGAACCGGACATAGGCGAAATGCTCCAGACAACCGGCCACATCGCTCCGGGTCGCCTCATCCAGCTCGCGCCTGGCCAGCAGCTCGATGACCTCCTCGACCACCATGCCGACAGTTTCGACATTGAGCTTGTCGCCGATAAAATGCACCAGGGCCCGGTCCAGCTCGGCGTAGCACCCGGCAACGTTGCCGGCGGAAAGCTCCCTGGAAGCTTTCTTCAGCCTTCGCGCCAGCCTCCTGCCCGCTCCCCTGAGGCGCGCATAGGCCAGGTCGCTCATCATCCTGCCCTGGTGGCGGCGGTAGAGCAGGACCGCACCCAGGCAGAGCAGCGGCACCAGGTGGAGCAGCCAGAAGAGCCGTGATTCGAACAGGGCCGCCGGCTCCGGACGCAGGGCCGCGGGGCTTTCCTTGATGTAGCGGATGTCCTCGCCGAGCGAGAGCACCTGGTTGGCCAGGAAGCGGTAAGGTGGAGCTTCCTCCTCCTGTTTGCCGGGCAGGACAGTGAAAGAGATCTCGGAGCCTTTAACAGTAACATATTTCCCGGCTCCCGGGTCGAAATAAGCCAGCGGGATGCCAGGCCACCTGATCTCACCGGCCTTGCGCGGCACTATCACATAGCTGAAAACCTTCCTTCCGCCGATGCCGGCATCCGAGCGCTCGATTTTCTCCTCGCTCTTGGACCCGTAGATGTCGAAATCATCCATCTCCGGCAGCACCGGCTCGGCAACCGTCTTGAGGTTGCCGCTGCCCGAGACCACCACCTCCAGGGTTATCGCCTCCCCCTGTTTGACTTCTTTTTTGTCCAGCCGGGTGCTGATCCTGAACTGCCCCACTGCGCCGCTGAATATTTTCGGCTTGCCGGTCTCGGGCAGCGGCTTGACCTTTATTTTCAGCTCGGAAGTCTGGAGGTTATAGCTGCGGCCTCGGTTGAAGAAGTCCCAGACATTGCTGAGGGATATTGTCAGCCTGGCGGGAGAGATGGCGGCCTCGCCGCCGATCGTGGGAAAAAGGGCGTAGCGCAGCTCCTGGACCATGTAGGCCCTGCCGCCCACGTTACGCTGGAGCCTGCGGGCCGACTGGTCCAGCTCCTCGACCCAGAAACCATTGAAAGAGGCCGGGGTGTAGTTCGGGTTCTCCATCAGGTTCACCCGGTTGTAAAAACCGAAAGTGTAGATCACCTGCTCGCCCAGGTAGACTTCCTGCTTGTCCACGGTCCCCCGGATAAAGATGTTTCCGTCCGGCGTCGAGCTGGCCCCGCCCGGCTGCGCGGCCTGGGGCTGCGGTGCCGGGGCCGTCCCGGGAGCTGGCGTCCCTCCGGGCTGGGGAGCCTGGGGAGGCTGTCCTGCAGCCGGGGCGACCTCGACCGTAGCCCTGGAGGAACTGAAGGTCTTGCCCTGGATTTCCACCGTGGCCGGGCCGATGGTGAAAGTCCCCTCCCCTGAGGGAAGCAGGGTATAGACAGTGGTGTTGCTGGCGCTGATCCTTCCGTTGACAAAGGAGAACTGGCTCGACCGGCTGCTGCCTACGATGGTGAAGCCATCCAGGTTCTGGATCTGCGGCTCGGGCACGCTGCGCAGCGTACCGGATACCGTAACCGTCATCTGTACCCGGTCGTTCACCGAGACCCGGTTAAGGCTCAGGCTCAGCTCGACTTTGACATCCTGTGCCGGAGTGGCGGACGGTGCCAGCAAAGACGCCAGGCATATGCAGATCAAGCTGTATCTCATGGATCAGGCTCCACTCAGGCTTACCAGTCAGGGCCTCTCCGCTCGGCCGGGGCTTTCTTTTCCTTGTCTTTCTGCTGCTGGCTCTTTTCCATCTGGATCAGGGCCTCGAGGATGCGCTCGGCCTCCTCCTTGCTCATCTGGCCGGGTTTGGGCCTGGGCTGCCGCTCCTCCCGGGCCTGCTGCTGTTGCTGCTGCTGGTCCTGTTGCTGCTGTTCATCCTGTTGTTGCTGCTGCTGTTGCTGGTTTTGCTGTTGCTGCTGCTCTTTTTTATCCTGGTCCTGCTTGTCCTGGTTCTGCTGCTGCTGTTGTTGTTGTTGTTGCTGCTGCTGCTGCTCTTTGAGCAGCAGCCTGACCAGCTCATAGTTGTACTTTGCATCCCTGTCTTCCGGGTCCAGCCCGATGGATTGCCTGTAAGCTTCCAGCGCCTGCTGGTAGCTCTGCTGGTCTTGCGTCTGGGAGCCCATCCGGTAGAGCGTGTTTCCCATGTTATAATAGGAGCGGGGTCCCAGCGCCGGGTTCTTGTTCTGCAGGATCCGGCCGTAAAGGTTCCGGGCTTCCTCGTACCGTCCGAGCCGGTACATGGTGTTGGCCAAGTTGTAGGCCAGGGTGTCCGAGTCCGGGTCGCGGGTCTGGGCTTCCTGGTAAAGCTCCAGGGCCTGCTGGTAATCTTTGCGCTTGTACGCTTCTTCCGCCCGCTCGGGAACGCTGCGGACCAGGTCGCTCCAGCGCCCGGCAAAGAAGACTGCGAACAGCAGCGCACAAAGCACAAGGCGGGCCGCTTTCTGCATCCAGTACCTCATGGTATACCTCTCAGCTTCCTCTTTTCGACTGTACTCAAGTTTCCCTGCTATCGACCCGCTCCCGCGCCCCTCCGGCCCTGCGGCCGTCCCAGAGCAGGGATTCGGCCAGCAGCAATACCAGTGCAATCCCCAGGGGCCACTGGTAGCGGTCGTGGTAGAGGGTGAAATCCCGCGCTTCGAGCTCTCGTTTCTCCAGCTTCTTGATGTCCTCGAAAATTCGGTCTAGCTCTATGGCTTCCCTGCCGGCCCGGTAGTATTCTCCTCCCCCGCTGCGCGCCAGCTCCACCAGCAGGGCCTCCCCCAGGCGGGAGATCACCACCTGGCTGTTGTCGTCCCTCTTGTGCCCGGCCCCGCCCCCGGCCTCTTTCAGCGGAATGGGCACCCCCTCGGTGGAGCCGATACCGATGGCATAGAGGCGGATGCCTTTTTCTTTCAGGGAGCTGACCACTTCCAGCGCATCTCCCTCTAGCTGCTCGCCGTCGGTGATCAGCACCATCACCTTGTACTTGGCCTGTTCCTGGTCGAAGACCCCGGCACCGGCCTTGAGGGCGCGGGAGATATCGGTCCCGGGCAGCGAGATGATGTCGGTATCCGCCCCTTCCAGGAAAAGCCCCAGGGCGTCGTAGTCGGTGGTCAGCGGGCAGAGCACCACAGCATCCCCGGCGAAAGGCACCAGGGCCACCCGGTCGCCCTCCAGGCGGCCGAGCAGGCTGACAATCTCGAAGCGGGCCCGGGCCAGGCGGTTCGGCTTGATATCCTCGGCCAGCATGCTGAGCGAGGTGTCCAGCAGGAAAACAATGTCGCGGCCCTCCCGCTTGAGAATCACCGGCTTTTTCCCGTACTGGGGCCGGGCCACTGCAAATATCAGGAAGACCAGGGCCGCTAGTACCAGCACCCGGCGGGCGAAACCCACGCCGGCGAGCGGCGTGGTGGACAGCCTGCCGAGCAAATCCGGCCTGCCGAAACGCTCCAGCAGCCTTTTCCTGCGGCGGGAAGCCCACCAGAGGAACAGGGCCAGCAGCGGCACCAGCCAGAAGAGATTGAAATACTCGGGGTCCTTGAAATACACGCCCAGGAAGTTCATAATTCCTTCAGGAAACGAATCTTTGATACTGATTTTACATCATAGACAGGAGAAACCGGTTACTTTATAAACCAGGAAATAACAAGCTGGATTGAAGACTCCCCGCAGCAAGCTGCGGAGAATCTTCGATTGTCAAGCAACTTTTGATTATTTATATTCGCTCGCTTGACCTCAGCGGCAAGCCGCGAGGAATGCGCTCGGGCGTTCAATTCAACCTGTTGATCCCGGATCATTCATAAATCTTAGCAACGAGTAAGCCCTGTGCTTTGTCAGGCGCGGGCTGGCATCCTTTTTGCTTTGGCACCGGCATTCGGATAAACCGAGCGGCGGGAGGAGGGCAAAAAGGATGCCAGCCCGCGCCCCCACCGGCCGGCTCCCCCGGTGATGGCCCGGCTAGGGCAGGGTCCTGCATTTGGTCTCCGCCAGCGCCTGCTCCAGCAGGACCAGCCCGAGGACCGGCAGCAGCAGCAGGACAAACAGCTCGCGGTAGCGCTTGTACTGGCGGACCTCGATCCGGGTCTTTTCCAGGGAGTCGATCTCCCGGTAGATTTCCTCCAGCTCTCTTGCTGCGGTGGCCCGGAAATATTTCCCGCCGGTGATCCCGGCGATCTGTTTCAGCACTTCCTCATCGATCTCCACCTGCTGGTTGACATAGCGGGTGCGGCCGAAAGCGTCTTTGACCGGGATCGGGGCGGTCCCCCTGGTGCCTGCCCCGATGGTGTAGACTTTCACCGACTCGGCCTCGGCCACCCTGGCCGCGGTTACCGGGTCGATCGCCCCGCGGTTGTTGACACCATCGGTCAGCAGCACGATCACCCGGCTTTTGGCCTTGGATTTGCGCAGCCGGTTGACGCTGCTGGCCAGGGCCACGCCGATCGCCGTGCCGTCCTCGATCTGGCCGATCTCCAGGCCGTCAAGCTGGCTTTCCAGCACGCGGTAGTCCAGGGTCGGCGGGCAGCGGGTCGCTGCCTGGGCGGCGAAAGCCACCAGGCCCATCCGGTCGTGCTGCCGCCTGCCGATAAAATCGCTCACCACTTCTTTCACCACGTCCAGACGGTCGCTGCCCCTCTTCAGGTCCTGGGCCAACATGCTGGTCGAGATATCCACCGTCAGCACGATGTCGATCCCCTCGCTGGAGGTCTCCTCGAGAGTTGAGCCGCTGCGCGGCCGGGCCAGGGCGACTATGATCAGGGTCAGGGCCAGCACTCTCAAGGCAAAGGGGAGGTGCGGCCGGTAACGGGCGCTGCCGGTATTCACCCGCGAGGCGGTTGCCAGGTCGGGGAAGCTCAGGCTGCGCCTCCGCCCGGCCCGCCAGCGGAGATAAACCCAGACCAGCGGTACCAGGACGAACAGCAGGTAAAGAAAATCGGCGCTGGCGAACTCTCTGCTCACTTCGTTGTCCCTCCCGATCCTTCCGCAGCCGCTGCGGCCAGGACCTCCTCAGGCGGACCGGGCGGCACGGCCTCGGCCCTGCGGGTGCTCTCCACCAGGTCGTAGGCCAGGTTGAAAACCGAGTTAATCTCCACCAGCGGCGGCTTGTACTTGGCGAATTTCACCAGGTCGCAGGCCTCCAGGAAGTCCCGGAAGCGGCCGAATACCCGGCCCTCCGCAGGCAGTTTGTCCTCGAGGGCGGCCAGCACCTCCCAAGTGGTCATCTCCAGGGCATCCACCCCGAAGCGACCCTCGAGGTAAGTGCGGACCGCGGCCGAGACCAGCTCGTGGAACAGCTTGATCTCGCCTTTTTCTATCAGGCCCAGCGACTTGATGCGGTCCAGCTCTTCCAGGGCCACCAGGT
Organism: Candidatus Glassiibacteriota bacterium; assembly: GCA_016934095.1. Taxonomy (GTDB): domain Bacteria; phylum Gemmatimonadota; class Glassbacteria; order GWA2-58-10; family GWA2-58-10; genus JAFGTO01. Next base: position 4,882 of record JAFGTO010000531.1, on the reverse strand, counting down.
GGGCCGGCCGGGAGGGCACGGCAGGCCTGACGGCCTCCAGCAGGCGGGCCGCCCTGCGGGCCAGGTACCGGCGCCAGGCAATAACCAGCGGCAGGACCACCCGCAGCAGCACGGCCGCGGCCCAGAGCGCCAGCCGGTGCCAGAGCCTGGCTGCAGGGACCAGGGCTTTGAGGGGCCGGACCTCGGTCTGGCTGGAGTCCGCCAGCAGGCTGACCACCTGCACTTTTATCTCGCCGGTGTAGAGGGTATCCACCGAGCCGTCGCTGCCCATGGCCACGAACTGGAGGCGGGGGATGGTCTGCAGGCCAGTCTCGAAGGTGGTCAGCTTGAACCTGCGCCGCTGGACCGTGGAACCGTCGCCGGATTCCAACCGCTCCACAGCGGTGCTGGAGAGGAGCTCGAATGTGTCCAGGCTGGCGGCCACGTCCGGGAAACGGACTGTCTCGCCTGGCCCGGCGCTGACTGTCAGGGTGAGCCAGAGGGGTTCCCCGATCAGGATGCTGGTGGTGTCGAGGCCCGCATCCACCTGCGGCGCGGCCATCAACGGCACCGCACCGGCCAGCAGTGCGGAAAAAACCAGCCGCCTGACCAGGGATCTTGCTGCAGGATTCTCAGCCACCGGCCCTGCCCGGCCCGCCAGGACTGCCCTGCCGGGACCCGGCCGGTGAGGTTTTTTTCTATTCAACCACGTGTCGAAGCTGCACATCGGCTAAATCCTTGAGGGTGAAGCTCAGCCTTTCCAGCTCGCTCGAAGGAGCCAGAAAATCAATCCCCCGCAGCTCATCACGCATGTAGAGACTGTCGGCTTTGTAATTTCCGATCAGAATCCTGGCAACCGCCTTCGAACCGGCTGAAATGGTCATCTCGAGCTGCGGCCGCTCGAATCCCCTGCCGCCACCCGGGGGGAGGATCCTGTAGGCCTGCATGGTATCGGCATGGGTCAGCAGGCGCTCCACCTGCCAGAACCTGCAGTGAGCCTCCTCAGGCTCGACAATCCGCCAGAGGGTGTCCAGCTCCGCAGCCAGAACTATCTTATCGGTGTCGTAAACCAGCTCGATCCGGTCCAGGCCCTCCCGGTCGAAATCGGTTATGTGCAAATCCACTATGCTGTCGGGCAGCAGTACGCCGAGCTTGTCCACCAGCTTGGTGTCGACCAGCAGCAGGTTGTCCGGGTAGATACTCGAAGCGGCCCAGCGCAGGTATTCCCTGCCTCGCTGAGGGTCGCCGAACGAAACCACTATGCTGTCGCCCCTCCCGCCGGCAACCACCAGCCGGCGGACCGGCCTGCTCAGGCCGGTAGCAGTGCCTTCCCCGGCCCGGGGACCGAGAAACTCGCGGACCTGGTCCCCGTAAAACATCTTCAGCGCCTCCAGGACACGGTGTTTGTCGGCGCGGGAAATTACCTTTGCCGGCCGGACTGCCCATTCCCCGGTTTCGGGATCCCGGTCCAGCGCCGATTCCAGGCCCTGCCGCCCGAGGAGCCTGATCCGGCTCACCTGGTGAGGGGCCACGGAGATAAGCTGCTTGCTTCGGATCAGGGCGGAGCCCACATAAAGCATGGGGCCCATTTCTTTGGCGGTCAGCAGAACACGGTCCTCATGGTCCCGGCGGGCATACAGGTTGTCCGTTGTCGGGTTCCAGAGCCCGAAACCCACTGTGCTGCTGTCCCCTCCCTGCAGGTAGACCGTAAAATAAACCGCGGGCCGGTCGAGGTACAACTGCGCAAGGCTCACCGAATCGGTAGAAATGCTGCGGAGCACCGGGATCCTGGTAAGGGTCCTGAGCAGGTGGTTTACCTGGGCCGAGTCGGCGTGAGTCCCGGCCTGCGGCTCGACCATCTCCCACTCCGATCCGCTCCTTTTTACCTGGAAGAGGGTGTCGAGAAAGAACACCCTCAATCCCTCGACCCGGTCCTGATCGTAAGACATCAGGTACTCGACCTGCTTTTTGCCGGCAGGCCGGGAAGCTTCGGAACCCATCTCCAGGTACAGGTAAGCTCCAAGCCCCAGGCAGACAACCAGTAACACCAGGATGATTTTCCAGTTCATGGTCTCAAATTTCCCCTTTGTCGGGTGGTGATCGGTAAAAAGCTCTTTTCCGGGGTGCTGTCGCCTGCAGTATTACCTCCTGCGCATTATCCAGACCCAGGCGCCGAAGAGCAGGACCACCGAAGTAAGCAGGTACTGGAGCACCAGGGCCATGCGCTTGCTCTGGCGGCGGGTGATATAAACAGTCTGGTCCTCGGGGTCTTTCGGCCTGATAGTAATCAGCCTCTCATCGCCGATCAGCCAGTTGACTGCATTGAGAAACAGGTCGCGGTTGCCGCCGTACCTGAAATAGTCGTTGGAAGCAAAGCGGCTGTCGCCGAAAACCACCAGCTCGGCCCTGCGCTGACTCTGTTCGAGCCGCATCTTCTGCAATTCTTCCTGGCTGGGAGCCCTGCCGCCCGGCCCGGAGTAAACCTCTTGGATGCCCGGTTTCTTTTCGAGAAGCTTCTTGAGCATGGCCACCGCCACGGGCACCGGCCCGCTCAGGTCCTCGGGGTCGAAAGTAGGGTTTTTAACGGCCAGCGAGGAGAGCTTGGTCTCGCCCCAGCTGTTTTCGCTGGTGCGGGCCAGCACGGTGAGTTCGAGTTCTTCCCGCGGCTCCTCCACCAGTCCGACCGAGCGCACCGTGGGCATCGAGGTAAAAGCCTTCATCAGCCGGGCGGTGATGGGGTGCTCCTCATCGTAGCTGTAAAGCAGCGGCTCCTCGGGTCCTGCACCCTGGCGGACCCCGGCGGTGGAGTTGTCTATCACCATGTTGTCGCCCGCCTGCACCCCCCAGCCGAGCAGCCATTCCTCCAGGCCGGTGTTATACTCCGGGTCCAGGCAGACCAGCACCCGGCCACCATCCTCCAGGTAATCGTCTATCAGCCGCACCTCGTCGGGCAGCAGCTCCTTGCGCGGCCCGGGTATCACCAGTGCCCGGCAGTCCGCGGGCACCCCGCCGGCTTCCAGCAGGTTCAGTCCCACCACGTCATAAGACTGGTCGCGGATCCCTGTGGCGGCCATCAGGCAGCCCTCACCGCTGCCGTCATCCGCACCCCTCTCCTGGTGGCCCTCCAGGAAATAAACCCGCTTTATCTCACCGCTGAGCACCTTGATCAAAGTGTTGGTCACCTGCTCCTCGGTCGAGACATCGGGGACCATCTCCATACGCTCGCCGCATTCCACGATTGCCACATTGTTGTAATAGCGCTGGGTGTTGTACTGTCTTGCCAGCATCGGCTCCCGGTTCGGGTCGATAAAACGGTAATTGATGTGTGGGTTCACCCCGCTGTAGACAGCTAGCAGGTCGCGCAGCCTGGCTTCCCGCATCTGGTTCTGCCGGATCAGACGGCTGTTCTGCTCCACGCTCAGGTTGCGGTCGATCTCGCGCCAGAAAAAAGCGGTAATATAGATGTCCCGCTTAAGCTCGGAGATCTGGTCGAGGATAGTCATGGTCAGGGGGCTCAACTCGAATTTTTTGGCCACGGTGATGTCTTTCCAGGCGAAGTGCCGGAAGCCGATTATGTTGACCAGCGCCACCAGGCCCAACACCAGGCAGACAATCAGCATGGCGTTCGTGCCCGAGCGGAAGCTCCGCAGGCTGAACAACTGGCGGACCTCATCGAAACATAACACCAGGTAAACCGCGGCCCCAATGATCCCGAGCACGGAGATCCCCACCGAGAGCAGGTCCCACAGCCCGTTGATATAATAGACCCCCAGACCCAGGATAATGATCAGCGGGCTGGTGTAGCCAAATATTCTGATTTTTTGTCTCATTTAATTATCCTCACCTCCAGCGCAGAGAAGCTATGGATTGATAGGTGAGAAACAGGCCGATGAAGGTGAACGAGACATAGAAAATCACGTCCCGCGAATCAACCACTCCCATGGCGAAATTGTTGTAATGCGAGGTTATCGAAAGGTAATTGGCCACCTTGCTCCAGACCGTGTAAGTCGTATCGCCGATCCGCCCCATGATCCAGAGGAAAAGAAAGGCACCGAAAGTAAGTGCACCCGCGATGATCTGGTTCTCGGTCAGGGAGCTGATCAGCAGCCCCACCGAGATCACCGCCGCCCCGAAAAGCAGTATCCCCGCATAACTGGTGATGATCGGCCCCAGGTCGGGATTGCCGTAAGTGAAAAGGAAGAAGTGCATCGCCACGGTCGGGACCACCATGGTGATGAACAGGCCGAAACCCGCCAGGAACTTGCCGAGCACCAGCTGGACTATGGTCAGCGGGCTGGTCAGCAGCAGCTCCACGGTGCCGCTCTTTCTTTCCTCGGCCAGCAGGCGCATGGTTATCATCGGCAGCAGGAACAGGCTGACGGTCCGGATTTGCTGGAACACGTAGCGGATCACCGAATCGTTGATACTGTACTTGGGGACCGCATCTCCAGCCTGCACCGCCTGGCTGATACCCATGAAAGTGTCCTGGACGAACTGGTTGAACCTGAAGACAAAGCGGTTGGCGACCAGAAAGATGAATACGCCGATGACCACGTAGGCGATGGGGCTGACGAAATAGGATTTATATTCCCGCCAGAAGATCGAAAGAATATTGCGCATGACCCTTCCTTTTGATAACGAATGTGGAAAAAGGCACCGGGCATCCTCCCGGGGCCGCTTATCCCTGCTGGCCTAATGGTCGCGGGAGGTGATCTGGATGAATATCTCCTCCAGGGTCATGGTCTGGGCCCTGAGCTCCAGCAGTTCCGCACCAGACTCGACCACGGTCCGGGAAAGCAGCCCGCGCCTGTCCGCTCCCAGCTCGCACTCGACATCCAGGAGCAGCAGGCCGCCGCCTTCCCCCCGCTCGCCTGCCTGAGTGTCGACCTTGGTGATCCCCGGC
>JAFGTO010000530.1 GCA_016934095.1 Candidatus Glassiibacteriota bacterium | reverse complement strand
TGGCTGGGTTTCGCCGGCGGGCTGATGCCCTGCCCGGGCGCCTTGTGGATTTACCTGCTGGCCCTGGGTTTCGGACGGCCGGGACTGGGGGTCGCGCTCATCCTGGCTTTGAGCCTGGGCCTGGCACTGGTGCTGGTTGCGGTGGGCGTGGTCTCCATCGGGCTGCGGAACCTGATCAAGGTGGAGCAGGCCGGGCCGCCGGGCCGGCTGAGGGCTGCAGGCAAGGCCCTTGGCAGGCTGCTTCCCGGCCTGACCGGCACCCTGCTGGTGCTGCTGGGATCGTTCCTGCTCTGGAGGAGCCTGGCGGACCTGGGCTGGATAGGCTGAGCCGAAAGCGGCCCGGGCAGGGGACAGGCCCGGAAGCAGCGTTATCCGAGAACTTTTCTCTTACTCCTGAGCCAGTCTCCTGCCCAGGCGGCGGCATTCCTCGAGGGTTTCCTTCCTGTGCTGCACTTCTCCCCTGAGAGTTACTCCCGGTACGATGATTTTCCCGGCCAGCTCCATCTCCAGGTACTGCAGGCTCTTTTCGAACATGGCCACCAGCAGGTCGGCAGTACCAAGGTCGTTTTCCTCGAAAGGTACTGCCAGGGCCGCTTTTTTCCCGCTGATTTTAACCCTGTTTTCCGGGCAGTTGAAATAGACCAGCCGGTCCAGGAAAGCTTTGATCAGGGCGGTGGGCCCGTACCAGTAAACAGGCGTGCCGAAGATAAGAACGCCGCTTTCGGCGATTTTGGGATAAAGCCCGCTCATGTCATCGCCCTTGCTGCACCCGGGGCCTTTCCAGCAGGCATGGCAGCCGTCGCACTCGGCGATCTCCAGGCTGTCGAGGAAAACCAGCTCTGCTTCCGCGCCCTCTTGACATGCCGCTTCCAGGATCTCCGAGACCAGGACGTGGGTATTGCCCTGTCTGCGCGGACTTCCCACTATTCCTAGCAACTTGTTCATTGCTATGCTCCCCGCGGTTAAGACCCGGCGCGCCTGAGATGAATAAGGAGAGGATTTTCTTTCTGGTGCATTCCTGCGGGCCGGGCGGTTATAATTCTTGAGTTGTCAGATGGAATAGAACGGAAGAGGTGGCTCTCCGGGCGTTTTTGCACACACCTTGAAGCGGTATTTATCAGGGAGCAGCTCAGAGTTTGGGGATAATTATGGCGCCGCTCTCGAAGTCGCCCAGGATCTCGGCCTGGCCGAAAAGGAAAAGGTAACCGGTATAGGCCCCGGTTATCGCATCCAGCTCGTGGTCGCCCATTTCCTCCTTAAGTCCCTCGATACCAAGTCCGGCGAGACCCTGCCGCAGCTTTTCCAGTCCCTCTTTCTTGCGGGGGATTCCCCAGACATCCTGGCTGGCGCCGGGATACATCTCCACGGTGCGCACTCCCTGCTCCTCCAGCAGGGTTTTCAGGCTCATGCCCCGGCGGGTCAGCTCGCGCATCGGCCCGATGGTGATGGGAAAAAACCTGATGCCCCTTTGTGAGAGCATGCGGTCGCAGGGGCGCAGATGTTCCTCGCCCCGCTGGTCGATACTGTCCCGGCCCGGAGGGAGGGTCAGGGGAGCATCGATCGCCGCCAGGTTGACCCCGGGCGCTGTGGCGTACTGGATGACCTCCTCGTCCGAATATAGCTCGCGGCTGTCGAGCACTTTCTTTTCGCTCAACAGGCACACCCCGCTGGGCCGCTGGGGCGAGGCGGCCAGGTCGATCCCCGCCACGATGGTCGAAGGCTTGACCGCCATCAGGGTTAACATTTTTTTAATTTCTTCAATATCCATTGGTTGCGCCTGTAATATAAAGTATTATCTCAAGCTTGAAAAGCAATGCAGGATCAAGGATGGTGTCAATTGACAAACCAGGCTTTCTTGCAACAAGTTGCCTGGAGATCGAATATGAGTTATAATAATTTGTTTGTAAAAACAATTGACAAACCCGCCCGGGCCGAAAGATACAACAGGACAAGCTGGAAAGCAATCTATCTTTAAGCTTAAGATTTCTTGACAATCAGGATCGGGATTTACAGCCTGCATGGATACAAGGTTTTATTCTGCGCAAGACCGGTAAGATCTCTGAGCTCACATTTAAAAGGACGTTCGCCATGGTTCAGGCCAGATCAGTCTGCCGCGCCGTTTTACTCTGCATGATATTGATCCCCTTTCTCCGGGGGGAATCGCCCGGAGCCACTTATCTGAAGCAGGATAAAGAAAATGTTACCATGGGCAACGGGACCATGGAGGTAAGAGTTTCCGTGTCCGACGGTACGATCCGCAGCCTGGTGAACAAAGAGGACACCGTGGACTACTGCGCCCAAGTGGTGGATATGGTCTGGCCGGTGCCGGATGTGCCGGTGGGTGAGCGGATCTGTGGAGTGATGGTCCACGACGAGCTGAGGAATAAGCTGTTTTCCGACCTGGATACCCCGGCCGAGGTTCTGGAAATCAAGGCCTGGCAGGGCGACGGCGAGGTGAGCTGCACCCTGGTAAAAAAGTTCGAGGGTGCCGAGTTCCTGCTGCGCCAGCGCCTGGTCATGCAGGAAGACCACCTGCGCTGGGAGGCGGAAGCGGTCAAGCTGTCCGGGCCGGACAGGTCGGTAAAGATGGTGCTGTTCACCCCTCTGCCGATATGGGGCTATACCGGCTGGGCCCCGATCGCCGAGGCGCCCTTCGAGTCCAATCCCTGGCCCCCGTTCCAGATCAGCTTCGGCCAGATGGACGGGGGGCCGGTGGGTAACACCAACTGGCGCACGGTGATTCCTATGGCTGTCTTTTACAACTTGAGCAAGCGCAACGCCCTGTGCCTGGTCAGCCCTTTCGAGATCCCCGCCATCCGTATCAGGTTCCGCAGCAGCAGCTCGGTTACCGAGGACTTCCATTGGAACAGCAGGAACTACTCGCTGAAAGAGCGGCCCTGCCTCCAGGTGGTCAGTGAGTACCTTGGCCTGAGGGATGACCGCCCGGCCAGGACCGGCCTGCTGATAACCTTGCAGCCTGCAGCGTGGCGGGCTTCGCTGGGCTGGGTCTACCGCCGGTACCGGGAATATTTCGATCCGGCACCGGGTTTTGAAAAATACGACGGGGTGTTCGTCTCCGGGTACCCGATCATGGCCGACAGCCTGGCCGATGAGGACCTGGAGCGGATAGTGGCCCTGCGCTACAGCCGCGGTGCCCGCTGGGAAGAACAGCACGGCCACTTTCTCCGTTACGGCCTGATGATACCCGATAAGTCGGTGGCGAGCTGGACCTGCGAGTCGCATCCGCGAGAGCGGTTCACCAACACCCGCGCCAAAATAGCCGTGCACGCTGCGCGCAATAAAGAGCACGGTATCGGCACCTTTGTCTATTACAACACCACCGAAGCCGAGTGGCGGTACGCCTCCGAGCGTTATACCGGGGACATCGCCCGGGATGAGAACGGCGGTACCATACCCGCCTACAAGGGGATGTCGCACCCGGATGACAGGGCCTGCTGGCTGATGAACTCCGACCCGGAGACGGCTTTCGGCAGGGACCTGGCTAGACAGGCGGAGGAAATGGTCCGGGAGTACCCCGGTATCGCAGGGTTCTTCTGGGATGTCTATGGCCGCAGCTACCGCTTCGATTTCGCCCACGATGACGGGATAACCATGATCAACAACAAGCCGGCCTACTACCCGATGTTCATGTACCTGCGGATGATGGAAAAACATGTCGGCCCCCTGCTGCACGGCAGCGGCAGGTATGTCACCTGCAACAAGCCGACCATGATCCAGGCCTGCAAGGGTATCGACGGGGTGATGGCCCGGGAGAGCACCCCGGCCGAGCTCAAACCCTCCTGGCTGATCGCGCAAAGTTACCTGGGACTCAACCGCCACGTGATGATCCTGGACGGTCGCTCGTGGCAGCACCCGGAGAGGCTTTTCCTCAACTGCCTGCGCTACGGGTTCCAGTACTCGGAGATCCAGACTGAGACCGAAGGCCTAACCGATCAGGAGGTAGTACTCAGGAAAAACAAGGCGGAAAAACTCCGCCGGGACTATGGCCCGCTCATCGAGCGCCTGCGCGGCAAGAAATGGGTCTTCCATCCCCGGGCCCTGGACCTGCCGCCGATGACCGACGGGAACATCTTTCGCCTGGAGGACGGCTCGGTGATGGTGGCCATGGTCAGCATCTGGCGGGTGCTGGACAACATACCCGGCACCACCCCGGACCTCGAGCTGACCTGCCGCTTGCCCGATGCCTCGGAGTTCAGGCATTTCAAGCTGGTCCAGCCCGACCTCGAGCGCACGGTCGAGCTGGAGCCCTCAGTCAGGGAAAACGATGCTTTGACTTTCAAGATAGGGGAACACGGACTGGCGAGCGTGATCCTGCTGGAGCACTGAGACGTATCGTGGATAACCGGGATTGAATTGACTGGCGAGCGAAGATAAATAGAAGCTGTTTCATAAGTTACGTATAACTACAATATAGAATTCGCGGTTTATGGCCGTGTGAATAATGTTGAAAATAGCAATTGTCAGAGATTGCCCGAGATGTCTTGTAAAGTACTATACCGTGGGTAGGGGCGGGTTTAAACCCGCCCCTACGAGTGCATCCTGCTACTGCTT
>JAFGTO010000529.1 GCA_016934095.1 Candidatus Glassiibacteriota bacterium | reverse complement strand
TGCTCCAGCCCAGGGTGATTACGTTCACCCTGCCTCCCGGGGCGAGAGCCACGGCCAGCACCACGTGCTCCGGGTACTTGAGCCCGATGGCTTTCTTGTAGGGTACGCATTCCTGCATGATCAAGGTTTCCTTGCTGACTTGCTAAACTACTACCGGCTTCAAGCCGGCAGGTCGGTCAGACTTACGCTCGAACGGATGAATTGAACGCCTGGGCGGATTCTCCACGGCCCGGCCGCTGAGGCGGAAGCGGGCGAAGATAACCGGAAACGCCCCGACTAGCGAAGACAATCCTTGAGGCTGCCCGGGGATAGTCTCCAATGTACATCAAACCGGTCTCTTATTCAAATATTAATTGGGCTCCTCCGGCATTCTCTCCGGGCGGCCGCAACAGGCCCGGGCCATCTCTGCGGCAACCGACCCGGTGCAGCCGGGTCGAGCCGGCACCCGCAATAAATCCCTTGACTGGCTTGTGCCATCCTGATAAGTTTCGTCAAATTCTCCGGGGCATTAATAAAGGTCCGGCATGGCAAATGCGGCCAGAAAACAGGTACTTTCCCAGCGGCGCGGTCCCCAGGTCCTGAAGAAAGCCTTGTACAGCGCGACACGCCGCCGGGACGGTGGGATCTCATGGCTGATAGCCTTGCGCTGGGTGGCTTGCGCTGGGCTGTTTTTTGTTATCTGGTTCTCCTCTGCAGTGCTGGATGTTGTCGCCAATCCCCTGCCGCTTTACCTTATCGGCCTGTTCCTGGCCACCTACAACCTGTTGTTCTGGCTGCTCGAGCGAAAAAAGGTCAGCCCCACCGATGAATGGGTGGTCCGCACCATTTTCTGGCAGATCACCATCGACCTGGTGGCCCTGACCCTGCTGCTGTACTTCAGCGGCATCTCGCATAACCCGTTCATTTTTTACTTCATCTTCCACATCATCATTGCGGCGATCCTCTTACCGGAACCGGTGGCCTACCTCGAAGCCCTGCTGGCCTCCCTGCTGGTCGGCACGGTGCTGCTGCTGCAATACCTGGGGCTGATCCCCGAGCACAAGCTGAACATGGCGTTCCTGCACGGAGGGCTCGAAGGGCAGGGCATTTACCTGGTGGGCAAGTTCCTGGCCCTCAGCTCCACTCTGCTGCTGGCCGCTTACTTCACGGTCTCCGTGCTGAGCAGCGTCCGGCACGCCGAGCTGGAAATCCGCCAGCTGGAGAAATACTCGAGCCTGGGCCAGCTGGTGAGCGGGATCCTGCACCAGATTCGCAACCCACTGGACGGGCTGAAAAACTGCCTGCGCCAGATCAGGGACAGGTCGGTGCGCGATGAGAGCTGTGATCTGTATATGCAATTGATGAACGAGGAAATTGACCGTATCGAGCGGCTGACCTACCGGCTGCAGGACTATGCCAGGCCGCATAAGATCGAGATTCAGCCGGTGGATGTCAACCTGGAGGTCTCCGCGGCCCTTCGCCTGCTGGAAATCAAGAAGAACCAGGATATCAGGATCCGCAAGGAGCTCGGGGAAATATCCAAAGCCAGAGGAGACCCATTCGCCCTGCAGGAGGTGGTGATAAATTTCCTGACCAACGCCTGTACCGCCATGCCCCAAGGGGGAATCCTGACAGTGAGGACCTATCCGACCACGATCAAGCTCGCCCGCCAGGTCAAGGGTGTCGCCGTCGAGATCGTGGACACCGGTGTTGGTATCGGCCCCGAGGAAAATGAATTGATTTTCGAGCCGTTCTACACCACCCGGGATACTTCCCAGGGTACCGGCCTGGGGCTGTGGATCTGCCAATTGCTGGTCTCGCGGATGGGCGGGCGGATCGAGGTGGAAAGCACGCCCGGCAAAGGCTCTGTCTTCAGGGTACTGCTGGAAGCCTACTGAGCCGGCCATCGGCTGCCGGGAACCGCCCTCCCGGACCCCCACCCTCGAACCCACCGCGAATTACTAAACCGGCCGGTATGCACCCGATAATCGGCTTGAGCTTTCGGCCGATCTGTGATATAATTATTAACGATCTCCCAACTTCTTACTCACAGGCATCATAGGACTTTCAGGACCGATGAAGATTCTGGTCGTAGAAGATGAAGAGTCCAAGAGGCTGACTCTGCTGGAAGACCTGATCCAGAACGGACATGCGGTGCAGGCCGTGCCGGATGCCTCGCGGGCGCTGGATGTACTGGAGCGGGAGGGGATCGACGTGGTGATCACCGACCTCAAGCTGCCGGGCACCGACGGGCTGGAGCTGATGCGCGCGATCAAGGAAGAGATCGCTCCTTCCACCGAAGTGATTATCATGACCGCCTTCGGCACTATCCCGCTGGCGGTCGAGGCTATCAAAAACGGTGCCCTGGACTTTGTCACCAAGCCTTTCGACAACCATCAGCTTTTACCCCTGCTCGAGCGCATCGAGAACAAGATGGCCCGCAAGGACCCCTCCCGTGAAAGCCTGCCGGTCAAGGAATACCTGGAGATCGAAAAGTCCGTGACCGGCAACAGCCCTTCCCTGAGGCACCTCAAGCACCTGGTGCGCATCTGCTCCGAGTCGGATGCCAACGTGCTGCTCTGCGGAGAGACCGGGACCGGCAAGGACCTGGTGGCCTCGGTTATCCATAAGCAGAGCAGGCGGCACTCCCATCCTTTTGTCAAGGTCAACTGCGCGGTGTTCCCGGAAGCCCTGATCGAGAACGAGCTTTTCGGCCACGAGCGGGGCGCCTTTACCGGCGCCGACCAGCGCAGGCGGGGCCGGATCGAGCTGGCCAGCCACGGCACGCTTTACCTCGACGACGTGGATGACATCCCGGTCAAGGAGCAGGTCAAGCTGCTGAGAGTGATCGAGGAAAAGGTTTGCGAGCCGGTAGGCTCCACCACTCCGATCCACTGCGACGTGCGGATCATAGCCTCGACCAAGGTGGACCTTACCCAGAAAATCGCGGACTGTTCCTTTCGGGAAGATCTTTTCTACCGCCTGAAAGTGCTGGAGATACACCTGCCGCCGCTGAGGGAGCACCTGGAAGATATACCCCTGCTGGCGGACCATTTACTCAGCCGGATCACCGAAGACTCCCAGGTGGCTCTGACCGACGAGATAATCTCCCGGCTCAAGTCCTACCAGTGGCCGGGCAACGTACGGGAACTCAGCCACAAGCTCGAGCAGGCCTATATCACCGGAAGGGGTGAGCTTTCCCCGGCCAGCTTCGATTTCTCCGCCTCCGCGCTCGAGCCCTTCAACGGCTCGCCCGGCAGTTTCAAATCCACCATGGACCGCACCGAGCGGGAACTGCTGCGGCGGGCGCTGGAAGAGACCAAGGGAAACAAGACTGTCGCCGCCAACAAGCTGGGCATGAAGCCCTCCACTTTCCGGGACAAGCTCCGCAAACACGGCCTCGACTGAAGCCCCGGCGAGCCTCCCGGCCCGGCATCCTCCCCGTACCCTCCCCCGCTCAATCCCCCGGACAGCCTGTCCACGGCGAAGAATGACGTCAGCCATACGGTCCGCCGGAGTGTCCCCGCTCCCCGAGGCCCCGGAGACATTTATCCGCGGGAACCGCGAAAATTCGTGGGTTCCGCGGAATCTCGCCGCTCCGTAAAGGTCTCAGGACACCCGATAGAATATTTTTATTTTTTGTAACTGTCTTAATATCAATAAATTATACGATCAAATGATAATTTGTTCTCTTTTGGCATCATTAATGCCTTTGGTCAAACAGATCATTCTCTTACTATTCCAAACCCTAACCTTCGTCAACCACCGGGAGGTACGATGCAAGCTGTGGCAGCCGCAGAGCTGAAACAGATTTTTTTAAACGACATTTACGCCATTCCCGATGGAGAGCGCATCAACCAGTGCCAGCAGTGCGGCACCTGCTCGAGTTCCTGCCCGACCGCCGCCCGGATGGATTTCAGCCCGCGCGAGATAATCGCCGCCTTGCGCGCCGGCCTGCTGGACCGGGTGCTGGAGTCGAACACGGTCTGGATGTGTTCCTCGTGCTATAGTTGCACCGTGCGCTGTCCGGCCGGGATCAAGTTCACGGACGTGATGTACGAGCTCAAGCGGCTGGGCAGCCGCTACGGCTATATCAACCGCAAGTCGACCACTGCGCAGATGGCACGGGTCTTTGTCAAGACGGTCGACCGCACCGGCCGCAGTAATGAAGGCGAGCTCATGTTCCGCTACTTCATGGCCACCAACCCTCTCAAAGGCCTGGGAAAACTGGGGCTGAGCCTGAAGCTGCTGCTGAAAAACCGTCTCCCCCTGCGGACCCACCGCATCAAGCAGCGGGAGAGCCTGAAGAAAATGATTGCTGAAGCCGAAAAAGGAGCCTGAAAACCATGATTGCTCCCTCTAAAAACACCTACACTTATTATCCCGGCTGTTCGCAGAGCGCCACCAACAAGGCCTACGACATCTCCTGCCGCAACGTGGCCCGCGTGCTGGGGATCGAGCTGCTGGAGCTCGACGACTGGAACTGCTGCGGGGCCACCGCCTACACGGCTATCCGGGAACACCGCTCCTTTGTCCTTTCCGCCCGCAACCTGGCCCTGGCCGAAAAGCAGGGCCGCGACCTGGTCACCGCCTGCGCCGGATGCTACCTCTCCCTGCACAAAGCCAACAAGTATTTCGGCGAGGACCCCAAGCTGCGCGGGAACATCCGCCGGGCCCTGCAGGCGGGGGGCGAGGACTACAACGGCGGGATCAAGGTCCGCCACATCCTGGACGTACTAGTGAACGACCTCGGCGAAGAGGTGATCAGCCAGCACGTGGTGCGCAAGTTCGAGGGGCTGAAAGTGGCCCCCTACTACGGCTGCCAGATCACCCGGCCGTTCGGGGACATCGACGACCCGGAGTTCCCGGACGTGATGGGCAGGATGATGCGCTGGGTCGGAGCAGTGCCGGTGGACTTCGCGATGATGACCAAGTGCTGCGGCGGGATGCTGATGATCACTCAGCCGGAAGTCGGACAGGAGCTGGTCGGAGAGATCCTGCGCCAGGCTAAGTTGTCCGGGGCGGACTGCATCTCCACGGCCTGCCCGCTCTGCCAGATCAACCTCGAGGCCTACCAGCGCAAAGTCAGCCGCCAGCTCGCCGCCGACTGCAGTATCCCCGTACTCTATTTCACCCAGCTGCTGGGGCTCGCCCTGGGCCTCGAACCCGAACAGGTGGCCCTGGGCGACAACTTAACACCCGCAGAGGCGATCCTCGCAGCCAGGAGCGAATAACGATGAGCGAACGAATCGGAGTGTATATCTGCCACTGCGGCACTAATATCGCCAACACTGTCGATGTGCGGGACGTGGCGGAATACGCCAGGACCCTCCCAGATGTAGTGGTGGTCCGGGAATACAAGTACATGTGTTCGGACCCGGGCCAGGAAATGATCAAGAAAGACATCGAGGAAAACCAGCTTACCCGGGTGGTGGTCTCCTCCTGCTCTCCGCTGATGCACGAGAACACCTTCCGGGGTACGGTCGAGGACGCGGGCATGAACCGCTTCCTCTTCCAGATGTCCAACATCCGCGAGCAGTGCTCCTGGGTTCACACCGACCGCAAAAAAGCCACCGAAAAAGCCAAGAAGATGGTGGCCGGGGCGGTGAGCCGGGTACGCTGGCACAGGGAGCTGACCGGCCGGGAAGTCAAGCTCGACCAGTC
>JAFGTO010000079.1 GCA_016934095.1 Candidatus Glassiibacteriota bacterium | reverse complement strand
TTCCCCGGCAAAAGCCTGCCCCAGCGGCAGCGGCCGGGAGACTTCCCCGGGGCTGCGCCCGGCTGAAGAGCCTCGCGGTCCGGGCGGCGGCTGCAGGAGAGTCTTTTCCGCCACGCTGTCCCAGGTCCCGCAGGAAGTGCAGCGGCCCAGCCATTTGGGGTGGAAAGCCCCGCAGGCGGTACATTCGTATTGAACGCGGGTTTTAGCCATGGGAAGGTGTTCGGGCGACAGCGCTTTGGTATTGAATTGCCTGGCGAGCGCATTCCTCGCAGCTTGCCGCGGAATTAGCGGGCGTTCAATTCAATAACAAGCCGGTGTCTTACAGCGTGTTGAAAAGTACAAATTAAGGGACTATGGCTGTCAAGGGCAGTTCCGGGTGGTATTCAGCGTTATTTGTTCTCTATGGTAAGTATTTAAAGTAAGGTAAGTAATAACAGAATTTGTCCGGAACTGCTTGTCATGCCCTTGACAGCCTGCGAAGCGATATTTTTCACTCCGGGTCGTTGAGGTCTTTTCTCAACGGCCCTCTCGGGTGCTAGAAAACTTTCACCCTGATAAATTTTTCCGGGTGCTCGCGTACTTCCGCGATCAGGTTCCGGGCCTCGCGGATGGTATCTTCCAGGTCCTGGTAGAGTCTTTCATCGCGCATGAGGCGGCCTAGGGTGCCGCGGCCGGCTTGGAGCCCGTTGGTGAGCGTGTCGAGACGCGCGGATAGCACCTCCAGGTGGCTGACCGCACCTTGCACCCCGGCCGCGTTGGTGTCCACCAGCGCCTGGATACTGCCTGCAGCCGAGTCGATGGAAACCAGGACCCGCCTGAGGAGCAGGTCGTAGTCCTCGAACCGCTCGCTGAAAGTGCGTGCATTGCCGGTAATGGATTCTATGTTTTCCAGGGTCTGGGGCAGGGGGCTGCCCGGCCCGACAAGTCTTTCGAGCTCGGTGATCAGGCCGCTGGCTTTAGAGAGCACCTGGTTGACCTGGTCCACCGTGTGCAGGCTCCGGCTCATCACGTCCTGCAGTCCCGGAGCGAGCCGCCCGGCGATCTTTCCCCCCGGAGCCAGGGGCGGCCCCAGCCCGATCAACAACTGCAGGTAGGACTCGCCGAACAAGTCCCCGGTCTGAACGATGGCTTCGGTGTCCCCGGTTATTTTCACCCGCCGGATGACCGAAAAAGACACCTCCGCCTTGACGCCGGCCAGCTCGATAGTCTGCACCCGTCCCACCGGGACCCCGGCCACGCTCACGTTGTCTCCCACCTCGAGCATGCCGACATTTTCGAAAGAGGCGCTGTAAATGACCGTGTTGCGCTGGGTGATATAACCCTGGAGGTAGAATATGATCCAGAGCACGATCACCATGGCCAGGAAGATAGCTATCCCGACAATTGTAGTGGAGGTACGTATATTCGGCACGGTGTATCGCTCCTGGAAAAAAAATTTCCGGCCGGCCGGGACCGGTCCGCTCAAGCGGAAGGTGCCGCGGTTACCGGGCCAACGCCCCGGGCCTCGAGGAACTGGCGCACGTAAGGGTTGTCGGTGTTTCTCACCTCATCCGGCCGGCCGCTGAAATTTATCTTGCCGTTGACCAGCAGGCAGACCCGGGTGCCGACTTTCAGCGCGTTGGTTACATCGTGAGTCACCACCACGCTGGTCACACCGAATTGACTGCGGGTCTGCAGGATCAGGTCGTTGATCTGGTGCGCGGTGATCGGGTCCAGGCCGGTGGTCGGCTCATCGTAAAGGACAACTTCCGGGTCCATGGCGATAGCCCGGGCCAGGCCCACGCGCTTGCGCATCCCGCCCGAGAGCTCATCCGGCATCTTTTCCTCGATCCCGCTGAGACCCACGGCCTCGAGCTTGGCGGCGACAATCCTGCGGACTTCCCCGGGGCTGAGCTTCTTATGGCGGCGCAGGGCGGCGCAGACATTTTCCTGCACGCTCATCGAATCGAACAGGGCAGAGCCCTGGAAAAGCATCCCGAAGCGCTTACGGGTCTCATTGAGCTGGTGGCGCGAGAGGGTATCGATCCGCTGACCGTCGAACAGCACCTCTCCGCTGTCAGGTTTCATCAGGCCGATAATATGTTTCAGGATCACGCTTTTCCCGGCGCCGCTGCGCCCCATGATCACCAGGGTTTCCCCGCGGTCGATCGCCAGGTCCAGGCGGTCGAGCACCCGCTGCCCGCCCAGGCTCTTACAGACAGATTTCAGCTCGATCAGGGTCATGGCTTGCCCGGGCTGCATGGTTCAGTGCGTGGGGAAAAGGAGCACCGCCAGGATATAATCCAGCATCAGGATCAACAGGCAATTGGTCACTACGCTCTGGGTAGTGGCCCTGCCCACTCCCTCGGCCCCCTCGGCGGTGCAGAAACCGTAGTAGTTTCCCACCATCGAGACCGTGCCGCCGAAGACCAGGGACTTGAACAGGCCGCTGAAAACATCGTAAGGGTAGAGGAACTGCCTCATCCCCAGGAAAAAAGTATGCGATGACATGTTCAGGTAGAAAAGGCACATCACGTATCCCCCGGCAATGGCGATCACGCAGCCGAAAGTGACGATTACCGGCATCATAACCAGGCCGGCTACCAGCCGCGGCAGCAGGAGGTATTTCACCGGGTCCAGGGCCATGCTCTCCATGGCGTCGATCTGTTCGGTGACCCTCATGGTGCCGAGCTCCGCGGTGATCGAGGCGCCCACCCTGCCGGACATCACCAGGGCGGTGAGCACCGGCCCCAGCTCGATGATCACCGAGTTGCAGAGGGCCGCGGCGATGAAGATCGGCGGCACGTAGTCGGAGATCTGGTAGCTGGTCTGCACCGCGACCACCATGCCGGTGAACAGGCTGGTCACCGCCACCAGGGGCAGCGAGCCGATGCCCACTTTCATCATCTGGGCGACAACCTCTTCGCGCACGCTCCAGATCCGTGGCAGCTCGGTGGCGATGCGCAGACTCAGCAGGGTAGCCTCTCCCAGGCGGTAGAAGCTCCGCAGAAAGCGGTCGCCTATGAAAGTGAACGCTTCCAGCAAGGCTTATTTCCCCTCCAGCTCCTCGCGCAGGCTGAGGTTTTCGAAACGGGTGAACTCCTTGACAAACAGCAGCTCCAGGTTGCCGGTCGGGCCGTTGCGGTTCTTCTCGACCAGGATCTCGGCCAGCCCCTCGGTGCTTTTACCGTTGTGTTCCTCGATCCCGTACAGCTCGGGCCGGTAGATGAACAGCACCAGGTCCGCATCCTGCTCGATGGCCCCGGA
>JAFGTO010000528.1 GCA_016934095.1 Candidatus Glassiibacteriota bacterium | reverse complement strand
GGCTTGCTGCACGGGTCTTCCTCCAGGAGCAGGATATGCAGCTCCAGCGGGCCGTGGACTCCCAGGGCCAGCACCCGCTCGATATCCGCAGTGCGGCTGGCCCCGGTGATAAAAGCAGTGTAATCACCGGAGGACTGCATCCGGCGCTCGAGCTCGCTCTCCAGCCCGAAGGAGTCCGGGCGGATGGCAGCTTTCGCCAGCACCGCCACGTGGACCTCGCTGAGCATGGTTGCCAGGCGGAGTTCCTCGCCGGCGGAGTCCAGCACCACGGTCCCGGTCTCGGCGATACCGTAATCCGCCACGGTGAAACCGAGTTCCACTCCGTCCGGGTGATCGCGCATCCCGCTTGCAATCAGGGTAATGCCGGCGCTGTGGCAGAGCTCCCCGAACTGCCTGAGGTGCGCCTTTTCAAGCCCCGGGGCGGCGATGATCCGCTGACAGGCCGCCGCGCCCTCCCGGCCGCCGGGTCCTCTCCGGGTGCAGAGCTCCACCGCGTAGCCGAAAGCTTCCTGCATGTTCCTTATCCCGCTGACCACCGCCGAGACCTCGCGGGCTTTGTCGGTGAAGGTTTTTACCAAGTCCTCTGGAAAATCCATCAGGAGCTCATCGGTTGAAGGGACGCTCGTTTCTCCGGCCGGTAAAATACCGGTACCATGATAGCGGGATGGTCTGCAAAAATCAACGGTGAGTATCTCAGCGCTCTGCGGCTTGCACTGCGCCCGGACAAGGCGATCCTGATAAAAAGTCCTGGACTGGGCCGGCACCGCAGCGCTATAATTTACGACAGGGATTTCTTAGCGGAGAGCGCCGGAAAGGCTCGTTCACAGAGGGATAAGGGCCAGGCACAAAGCAGCAAAGGCACAGAGGCCCCGCCGCCCCATCCCGGGCGCGGCATGCCGCGCCCCTACGGTAAAATACAATGCCGCAGTCAAATCCTTCATCGGTCAGTCTCGCAGCCTGCCGGAGCACGAAAAAATTCCCCTCTCAAAGAGGGGTGCCTGCCGCAGGCAGGCGGGGTGTGTCTGCAGATAACAGGCACAAAGCAGCAAAAACACAGAGGTATAAAAGCCCCGTCATCGAACTCGTAGGGGCACAGGGCAGGGCTCGCAAGTGAAGACGCGTGAGTGAAGAGGAGGCCGTGCCCGTCATCGGATTGCCTAGCGGCCACGGGCGCGGACTGCCGATAACAGGCACAAAGCGGCAAAGGCACAGAGGCACAAAGGCCCAGCCACCTCACGGGTAGAGGCGCGGTCAAGAGCCCTCGGAGACAGGAAGAAAACCAATGCCCGAAAAGATCAAGCTCGGTATCAGCACCTGCCTGCTCGGGGAAAAGGTCCGCTACGATGGGGGGCACAAGCTGGACCGGTTCCTCACCGACACCCTGGGCCGGTACGTGGAATATGTCCCGGTCTGCCCGGAGGTCGAGTGCGGCCTGCCGGTCCCCAGGGAGTCGCTCAGGCTGGAGGGATCGCCTGAAAACCCGCGACTGGTCGCTCCGCGCAGCGGGACCGACCATACCGGGAGGATGCGCTCCTGGGCGCTCGAGAGGCTGAAAGAGCTGGAGGGCGAGGACCTCTGCGGCTTCATTTTCAAGAGCAAGTCCCCCTCGAGCGGCATGGAGCGGATCAAGGTCTACAGCGGGAAAGGCATACCCGCCAGGAACGGGGTGGGTATCTGGGCGCGGATGTTCATGGAGCGTTTCCCGCTATTGCCTGTCGAGGATGAGGGCCGTCTCCACGACCCGGGCCTGCGGGAGAATTTCATCGAGCGGGTTTTCGTCTTCAGGCGCTGGAGGGAAACAGTGGCCGGTGGCATGACTCCGGGTCGCCTGGTGGAGTTCCATACCAGGCATAAGCTGCTGATCATGTCCCACGGCGTGGAGCTATACCGCGAGCTGGGCCGGCTGGTGGCCGGGAGCGGGAAAGATGACACTCTGACGCTCTATGCAGCCTACCTGGAGCTGCTGGCCAGGGCGCTGGGCCTCAAGACCACGGTCAAAAAAAATGTCAACGTGCTTTACCACCTGATGGGCTATTTCAGGAAAGACCTCTCCGGCGATGAAAAACAGGAGCTCCTGGAGATCATCGGCTCGTACGCCCGGGGCCACCTCCCGCTGATCGTACCGGTTACCCTGATCAACCACTACGTGCGGAAATACGGCCAGCCCTACCTGGGCAGCCAGTATTACCTCAACCCGCACCCGCTGGAGCTCAAGCTGAGGACCCATGTCTGAATAAGCCCGGGCCGCGCGAGATTACCCTTGACCCGTGCGCCGAAAGCTGATAACGTTTGCTCTCAAGGATCCGGCGGCTTATCGGCCCGGACAGCTCATCGATAATCCCGGCTGAAGCATTTATCACGAGGAACTCTCAAGATGGAAAAGGCCACCAGCGGCGGCACGGACTTTATCCGGGCGATCGTGGCGGAAGACCTGGAGACCGGCAAATACGCCGGCAGGGTAGTTACCCGTTTCCCGCCGGAGCCGAACGGCTACCTGCATATCGGCCACGCCAAGAGCATCTGCCTCAATTTCGGCATCGCCCTCGAGAACGGGGGGGGTGTCTGCCACCTGCGCTTCGATGACACGAATCCCTGCAAGGAAGAGGATGAGTACGTTGAATCGATCAAGGAGGACGTGCGCTGGCTCGGGTTCGACTGGGGCAGGCACCTTTACTATGCATCGGACTACTTCGACCGGCTTTACGAGTGGGCCGTGCAGCTGATCAAGGCCGGCAAGGCCTATGTCTGCGACCTGAGCACCGAGCAGATCAGGCAGTACCGCGGCACCCTGACCGAGCCCGGCAGGGAGAGCCCTTACCGGGACCGCCCGGCCGGGGAGAGCCTGGAGCTGTTCGAGCGTATGCGCGCCGGGGAATTCGAGAACGGCTCCCGGGTGCTGCGGGCCAAAATCGACATGGCATCGCCCAACCTGAATATGCGCGACCCGGTGATGTACCGCATCCTCAAAGTCGCGCACCACCGCACGGGCGACAAGTGGTGCATTTATCCGATGTACGATTTCGCCCACGGCCAGTCGGATTCCATCGAGAACGTTACCCATTCGATCTGCACCCTGGAGTTCGAGGACCACCGCCCGCTCTACGACTGGTACCTCGACCAGCTCGGTGTCTACCATCCCCGGCAGATCGAGTTCGCCCGCCTTAACCTCACTTACACCGTGCTGAGCAAGCGCAGGCTGCTGGAGCTGGTGGAGGGCGGCCACGTGAAGGGGTGGGACGATCCCCGGATGCCTACTATCTCCGGCATGAGGAGAAGGGGCTATACTCCCGAGGCGATCCGCAGCTTCTGCAACCGCATCGGGGTGGCCAAGACCGACAGTACCGTGGACATCGCCCTGCTCGAGCACCACGTGCGGGAAGACCTGAACAGGCATGCCACGCGGGTGATGGCCGTGCTGAAACCGCTGCGGGTGGTCATCGAGAACTACCCGGAAGACCTGGTGGAAGAGCTGGAGGCGGTGAATAACCCCGAAGACCCTGCCATGGGCACCCGCAAAGTGCCTTTTTCGCGGGTGCTCTACATCGAGCGGGATGATTTCATGGAAGAGCCGCCGAAAAAGTTTTTCCGCCTGGCCCCGGGCAGGGAAGTGCGGCTGCGCTATGCTTATTTTGTCAGGTGCGTGGGGGTGGTCAGGGATGAGAAGACCGGCGAGGTGGCAGAGCTGCGCTGCACTTACGACCCCGAGACACGCGGCGGAGATGCTCCGGACGGGCGCAAGGTCAAGGTGACCATGCACTGGGTCTCGGCGACCCGGTCCCTGCAGGCCGAGGTCAGGCTCTATGACCACCTGTTCAGCGGGGAGGACCCCGGCGAGGTGGAGGAGGACGCCGACTGGAAAGACAACCTCAACCCGGGTTCGCTGGAAGTCCTGGACTCCTGCCGTGTCGAGCCCTCGCTGGCGGATGCCGCGCCAGGCGAGCGCTACCAGTTCGAGCGGGTCGGCTATTTCTGTGTGGACCCCGATTCCCCGGCCGGGAAACCGGTGTTCAACCGGACAGTGGCCCTGCGCGACCCCTGGGCCAAGCTCCGGCAGGCCGGGAAATGAAGACGGGGGAAAGGGAAAAAACTTTTGCATAAATTTTTTCCCTTTCCCCCGGACCCCCATACCTTTTTTCAAAAACCTTTACCAGGTAAGACATTACAGCTCAGCGCACCGTTACCCGGCTCAGCCGGTACCAGCCGTCCCCGGCCAGCCCCTGGATAGCGAGCTTTATCCGCGGCTCCCCGGTGGAGGGCTCGAGCATGGCTATGCCGAGTTCGTACTCGCCGGGAGGTATGTTCTCCGGCACGGTAATGACCGGGTTGTAACTGGTCTCCCCGGGCATCCAGCCGGTTATGTCGGCATCCGTGACGGCTTGCCAGGTCTCGCCGGTCGCCGGGTCGCGGAACTGGAAGGCCAGCGGGTAGGCGTAATAGCAGGGTGCCACTCCCACGTTCTCCCAGTCCATGCCGACCGCCATCTCGCCGCCGGCATTTACTGCTGCCGGGTGGGCCAGCCGCCGCAGCACGAACCGGTAGCCCATCTTCTTGCCCCACTCGTTATACGTCTGGATCCATTCATCCGGCAGCGCCGACATGTTGGGTCCATACAGGAAGTTCATCACCGAGACATGCCAGAGCAGGGACTGCTCGATAGTCTTGTCCCGGGTCTCCTCCTTGCTGAGAGTCCCTCCCATCCCTTCCGTGTACCAGGTGGTGCCTGTGCCGCAGGCTTCGAACGCCACGGGCGCGTGCATCCAGGCGTCGTAGGCCTCTGCCGCTTCTATTGCCTGTGGATAATAGTCTTCCATGTGGTTCCAGTTCGGCCCCCACATCCCCCAGTCGCCCAGGCAGTCGGCACGCCAGCCGGTGCCGTTGTCCACGGCATATGCCATGTACACCGACTGGTCGACCTGCATCACCAGCTTGGTCCTGGTGAAGCTCTCCAGGTACAGGTCCACGGTCCACTGGAGGATCGAGTCCGGCGGCATGGCGAACCCCTCGGGGGCCCCGGCCGTGTTCCATTCTCCCCAGCTGCCGATAGTGCCTATGTCCACGTGGTGTACATCGGGGTGCCCGTCATAGCGCCCGGCCAGCGCCCGGATCAGCCTTCCATGGTACTCGAGGAACAGGGGGTCGGAGTAGTCCGGCTGGAAGCCCCCGGTCTTGTCTGCGCTGTAATACCGGCCCTTGAGCCCCTTGTCGATCAGCCACTGGGGCACGTGGACCGAACCGTCCTGGCACATCACCCGGAAAGCGAAGACCTGCCGCTCCTTGTGCACCTGCGCCAGTACCGAATCGATCATCCCGAAAGCGATCTCACCTTCCTCCGGCTCTATCTCATTCCAGTACCAGCGGTAATAGGCGGTAGCGCACAGGGGATAGCGCGGGTTCCAGATCCTCAGGTCCGAATCTGTGCAGTTGGGGGAGGTGAAGCCCACGCCGGGGTTGAGCAGGAATTCATCCGTCTCCACCGGCTCCACCACCACCGAGAGGGAGGTCAGGTTGTGCTGCATGATATTGAGCAGGAGCCCTATGGCATCGCCCATGGTGTAGCTGCCGTTCCCGTCGTAATCAACGGCCGGGTTTTCCGGGTTGTCCCGGCCGAGCAGGATCAGGGCGATCACGTCGGTGATGTTCACCCTGCCGTCCCCGTTGATGTCCTCCCTGTACAGGGCCCCGGCGGGGCCTGTTTTTCCCGGGAACGCTCTCAGGGCCCCGAGCAGCAGGAAGAGCAGGATCACCCAGAAAAACAGGCGTGCGGTAAATTTTCTTGAAAATTTTCCCGGCATTATTACTCCTCGTTTTTTCTTATAACGAATGATGACCTGTGTCCGGTTAATGTACCACTTAATATGAGATATTTCAACATCTTATGAAATGACATCCGGCCATGATCTTTACCTGTGAAACTGTCCGGTTTCCGGGCAGGAACCCGGGATATATTTTTCGGCGATTCCCAGCAGTTTCGCTCAACGGGAGTCTTCAATAGAGAACGGGGCTGCCCTGCAAGCGGCAGCCCCGTTATTCAAGCTATCTGGCTTAAAACGGTCCGGGATCTCAGAACCCGAACGAGAAGGTGAAAAAGTTGTCGGCGGTGAGCCTTCCCTTATTGCGGTAGGCATAGCTGAAAGAGACAGCCTTGCCGCCGAATTCGCGTTTCAGGCCGCCGCCGATGCTGAAGCCGCGCGTTGTCGGGTCATCCCCCAGGTAATCATAGTTGAAGTCGTCCGCGTTCTTAGTGAATTCATCCATCTGGACCAGCCAGCCCGATGAGCACACCGAAAGCTCGGATGACTATGGATACAACTACTGGGGCTATGATCCCGTATGGCGGGGCTTCAGTGTCGGAGGTGTCAGGCGGGAAGTAGGCGATAAGACTCTCACTTTCAGCTATGCCTACCGGAACAAAGGCAGGCTCATCGCCGATAACTTCTTCACCCTGACCTTCGGATTCTAAAGGCAGGCGCTTAAGAACTGCCTGAACGATCTCCCGGCTCCGGTACGATGGGGCCGGGAGATAATTTTTTGACGGTATGAAGAAATCCCTGGAAATTGACTGCATCCACAGCAGAGCCGCCCGGTATCGAGCCAATTTCCTGGCATTTCATGCCAGGGGAATTTATAAATACATAAGAACAAAATGCGGCAAGCAGCGAGGAAATTTTTCCGACTAATTTCGATACGTGGAATTTCGGGTAAATACAGGTTTAAAACTGAAAGGAATGTCTGATGAATCGTCTAAGTATCACTGTGGCCCTTTTAGTTTTTCTATTAAGTGGACCGGTTATATTCCTGGCCCAGGAAAAAGAATCTCATTGCCGGACGATAGGGATCGAGATGATTGAAATACCCGCCGGGAGCTTCCGGATGGGATCTGATGATGCCAGTACCTTGAGACCGGTACACAAGGTTACCCTGGACGCTTTCCGCATGAGCGCGACAGAGGTTACCCAGGCGCAGTTCGAGTCCGTGATGGGATATAATCCATCGTATTTTACGGATAACGACAGCCTCCCTGTAGAAAAAGCGAGCTGGTTCGAAGCGGTGATCTTCTGCAACGCGCTGAGTGCATCGGAAGGCCTGGATTCCTGTTACACAGCGACCGAGGAGGAAGACTATTTCGGACAAAAGCACCGGGAGTGCGACTATACCAAAAACGGTTTCCGCCTTCCTACCGAGGCGGAGTGGGAGTACGCTTGCAGGGCAGGCACGGCTACGGACTATTACACTGGAGACGATGAGGCCGCTTTAGACCTTGCCGGGTGGTACCGTAAAAACTGTCATCACCGGACTCACCCGGTCGCCCGGAAAAAGCCTAATGCCTGGGGCCTGTACGACATGCACGGCAATGTCTGGGAGTGGTGCAACGATTGGTATTATCAAAACTATAATGATAGTCCCGGTAATAATCCTGAAGGCCCCGAGTCCGGTCATGACCACGTCCTGCGCGGCGGCAGCTGGCCCGATGACGCCGGCTACTGCCGGTCAGCCAACCGCTGCATGATACGCCCCAGTTACAAGAACTTCGGCATAGGGTTCCGGGTCGTTCGTCGTCCATAGATTATAAGAGGTTGAAGGTTTATTGATTATTTATATTCGCTCGCTTACCCCGCGGCAAGCCGCGAGGAATGCGCTCGCTGTTCAATTCATTTCTTTCCAGGGAGAAATCCATCATGATTGACAAACCTTCCTTATCGAGACGCCATTTCATAAGCATGTCTCCCCTGGCTGCCGTAGCACTTAACATAGACAGCGCTGAGGCCCAAGGGTCTGCGATACCTGCACCGGACTATACGATTCCCGCCAGTGGTTTCCACGGCAGGGATGAGAACAAGCGCGACTGGAGCGGCGACCCCCGCTCGGGCAAGGTGGTCTTCCTCTCCCACTGCATGCTCAACCAGAATGCCCGTATCGTTGGTGCGGCGGACTTCCCGGCAACGTTCGAGCCGCTCACCGATTACCTGCAGAAAAAGCAGGTGGGCGTCATCCAGATGCCCTGCCCGGAACTCTACTGCCTGGGCTTAGGGCGAACTGCCGTACGGGTAGGCCTGGAAAGCCCGGCAGGCGGGCAGCGGCTCGAGCGCCTGCTCGACGACCTGATCTTCACCATACGGGAGTACCTCTTCCAGGGTTTCGAGGTGGTGGGTATCCTGGGCAAGGAGGGTAGCCCGGCCTGTGGAGTGACCCGCACCTGGCTTGATGAGCGGCAGCAGGATGGCCAGGGGGTATGGATCAGGGAGCTGAAAAAGCGCCTGGCCGCGGAAAAATTGGATATCCCGGTCCCTGGAGTTACGGACCACGAACAGGACGCAGCGATCGAGTGGCTGGAGGAAATGCTTAATTGACCATCTCTCATAAGAGTTTCTAATTGAAGACTCCCCGCGGCAAGCCGCGAGGAATGCGCTCGCTGTTCAATTCACCACGGGGCGTTGAGGCCTTTATTCAACGCCCCTTCATATTTACTGTTCATTATGGGGTCAAGCGATGAGCGCAACATGCTTGACCGCAGCGCTCCAACCGGCAACAAGGTTATGGAAAGTTGAGTAAAGCCAGTTTGCACGGCTTAATGCAACAGCTCAGCGCTGTCCCGCCGCTGGATGAGGGCGATGATGACTAGAACCTGTTTCATGATCTCCTGACTAGCAGCCCGTTGTAAATATTAAG
>JAFGTO010000527.1 GCA_016934095.1 Candidatus Glassiibacteriota bacterium | reverse complement strand
TTCATTCATTCCGTTCCTCCAGTATCTCTGCTATTACCTGTTTTAATTTCTCGGGAGTAAAAGGCTTGCGGATATAGGCCCGGACTCCTTTGGCGGACAACTCCTCGATACGGGTCTGGCTGCCCTCGGTCGAGACTATCACTACCGGCACGGTTGCGAGAAGACCGTCCGCATCCATGCTTTCCACCATCTCCACTCCCCCCATTACCGGCATGTTGATATCCACCAGGACCAGGTCGATCCACTCCCGGCCCAGCACCTCCAGCCCCTCCCTGCCGTTGGCGGCCTCGAACAACTGGCCGATCGGCACCTGGGCCATGTCAATGGTCTTGGCGATCACCTTGCGGATTGTCTTGGAATCATCGATTATCAGGATGTTGTAGGACATTTCTGGTCAGCCTTCCGTAGTGTTGAACATCTTCATTATTTCCTCGAAAGTCTCGAGGGTTTGACTCGCCAGGCTTTCCAGGCGATGGACTTTCAGACCGAGCCGTTCGAGGGACCCGGGCGACAGGTCGTAGCAGAGGCCGTCGTTGCCCAGGCCGATACCCATCATCATGGCGACAGCATCTCCCAGGTGCACCAGGTCGACCAGCTTTTGATGAGACCCGGCCTGCTCGGGCAGGTGATGCCATCTGACCGCCACCACCAGTTCTTCCGGGAAGCCCCACTGCTCGAGCATCAGGGCGCCCGCCTCGGTATGGCTGATACCGAGCACTTTTTCCTCCACATCGAGGAACGACTGCGCGTCGTGGCCCGTCTCAAGGGCAATCTGCTCCGAGTTCCTGTCGACAAAATACCCCAGCGCCAGCTTGCCGATATCGTGCAAAAGCCCCAGGGTGAAAGCCAGGTCTAGATTCTCTCCGCCGAGCTCCTTTTCGATCTTCTCCGCAGCGACTCCGACAGCCACGCAGTGCCGCCAGAGGTCTCCGGGATCCAGACAGTAGCCGTCAACGGATGCGACCATCGCCGGCTGCAGGGAGGAAGCTATCACCAGTTGCAGCAGGCGGGTGTTCCCCAGGCGCACCAGGGCATCCTTGAGGGTGACCACCTGCACGGAGGACCTGAAAAAGGCCGAATTAGCCATCTTGATCGCCTGGGTGGTCAAATTAGGATCGTACTTTATCGTCTCCACCAGCGTACTCACGCTCGTGTCCGGGTCGCGCAACAACCTGGTAAGCCTGACCGCAACCACCGGCACCGGCGGCAAAGACTGCAGGCTTTCTATAATCTCCGTCCGCAAAGTCATAGCAAAATCTCCTTCCCACTCGCTTTGAGGAACACTTTACCGGTTTCCACTACTACCCTCACTGTCCTGGAGAGGCTTCCCCCGGTATGCTCGGACTCCAGCAACAGGTTGTTCTTCCAGAGAAGCTTGCGCATTACGGTATAGTTGCGTTCCCCGATGCGAAAAAGGGTTTTTTCATCCAGCAGTTGGCCGCAGCCGGCAGCTTTGATAATCAGCCTGTTTTTTTTCGCCCCCAGCTTGAATGCCGCATCCATCAACGCCGGGATCCCGGTGTCGACAAACATCCCCGGCTTGCGCTCAGCCTTGGCCGGGTCGGTCTTGGACAGCGGCAGCATGCAGTGGACCAGGCCGGCAACTCCGGCCGCCGGATCGCAGATCGACAGTCCCAGACAAGAACCCAGTGAATAAGTTATCAGCATGTCGTTGGGATCATTCGATACTTTGAAATCAGAGATATCAACAGTTACGCTCCGCAATCCTGTCCGGGGGCCCAGGGTCGATAAATCAGACATTCTCAAATCCTTTCCTGTCAACTCAACCTTTACGCTCGGCAACCGATCGATTGAAAAGCTCCCAAAAAATCGAACCCTGACTGCAGGTACAAGATACAAATGAATGACCGTACTCCGGCGGCCCCGTTCAAGTTTGTCCTTTTTGTATTTAAGCCTTGATTATCGACCCGTGGTCTTTCAACAACCGTCGTTTAACAGTTTTCGATGCTTAAGCATATACTGTGCCTGAAAAAAGTGAGTCCTTTTATCTGTAAATATACCATATAGTTAGATAAAACAAACTCGGGCGTCCACCTGAGCGGGTGAGCGAAATTGCACGGCCGTTGTCAAAAAACGCACACCAAAAAGCAGGTCATTGTGCGGATTTGGACAACTGACCCGGAGTATACCGCGGAAAAATCCTGGGCGCCGGGGAGAGGTTTCGGAGATACTTTTCAGCATGCGGGACGGTGCGATGGACCGGTGAGGGAAACAGGCTGCCCGCGGGTGAGGCCGGGTGCGAAAGGGTTCAAGCCGGTTTTTCCGCCCACGCGGTAAAACGGCGCAGGAACAGAGCCAGGATTACCAGTATGCAAGGATCGACCATGAAGCGGAAACGGCTGTTCTCGCCGAGCTCGAGCAGGTTGCCGACAAGCGTAACGTAGAGGATGTTGAACAGCAGGAAAGCCACGGTCAGGGCGGCCGCCGGGTCGGCTGTGCCGCTGCCGCGCAGGTTCAGCACTCTCCGGAAACCGCAGCAGACACTCAGCAGGAAAGCGGCGGCCAGGAACAGCCCCATGCCCGGCACACTGCGGCGCAGCTCGATCCTCTCTTTGAACCCCGGCACTTCCCGGCTGCCGCAGATGGCAGCAGGCTGGCCGTAGAGGACAAGGTTGCAGAACCTGTCCGCTGCTGCCGCCGCCCGGCGGTTGGACTTGAAAAAAGCCTGGCTCGAGGCGGGCTGGAAATAAAGGACAGCGGCACGCAGGACACCCCCGAGGTACGCTCCCGGCCGTCTCAGCACCACGTAGAAAGCATCCGACAAGTAGCCCCGCGAGATGTCTATGTAGGCTAGGCTGTTGAAGTTGGCGCTCCCGGTGGATTTGTCTTCCCGGTCCAGCACCGGGATACCCGTAGTCTGGTATTGCGGTATCCCCGACAGGTATTTCCGGTAGGTTTCCAGGCTGAGGAAAGGTGCGATCAGGGCTAGGCCGGAGAGCTGGCCGGACTCGTACATTTTCAGGCGGTCCTTGTCATCAAGCTGAAGCACGGTGATCTTGGCGAAATTCATCCCG
>JAFGTO010000526.1 GCA_016934095.1 Candidatus Glassiibacteriota bacterium | reverse complement strand
GGTGGCTGCGCCCCAGCAGGTACTCCGCGGCCCGCTCCCCGGTCAAGGCCTCGATCCGCCTGACCCCGGCCGCCACGCTCGACTCGGCGGTAATCACGAAAGCCCCGATCTGGCCGGTAGCCTCCACGTGGGTCCCGCCGCAGAGCTCCCTGGTGAAACCCTCCACTTCCACCACCCGCACCCGGTCTTCGTATTTCTCGCCGAACAGGGCGGTCGCGCCCTGTTCGAGGGCGGTATCCAGGTCGGTGTAAGTAACCTTAACCGGCCGGTCCTCACGGATCCTGGCGTTGACTTCTCTTTCGATCCCCAGCAGGATTTCCCCGGGAATTCTTTCGTAGTGGTTGAAATCGAAGCGCAGGCCATCCGGCGCCACCAGTGAGCCGGCCTGCCGGGCGGAATCTCCCAGCAGGTCTCGCAGCACCCGGTGCAGCAGGTGGGTGGCCGTGTGGTTGCGGGCGATGGCCAGGCGGCGCTCACGGTCAACCGCGGCGGCCACTTCCGAGCCGGCCTCGGCCTGTTCCGCCGTGCCCCGGGTGAACTCGCCCAGGTGCACGATCAGCGACCCCGCGCGCCGGACATCCCGTACCTCGAACTTGAAGCCCGGCCCCTCGACAGCCCCCAGGTCGGGCACCTGGCCGCCGCCCTCCGGGTAGAAAGGGGTGCGCCCGAGCACCAGCGCGCCCTCATCCGCCCCCAGCAGCGGCACCTGAGCCTCGAGGCTCCCGTAGCCGACAAACTCGCTGGCCGCGCCCTCGCCGAGCCGTGCGACCCAGCGGGCGCCCAGGTCCGCGCCGGCGAACCTGCCGTCCGCGCGGGACTCCTCGCGCCTGTGCTCCATGCACCGGCGGAAAGCTTCCTCATCGACGGCCAGGCCTCTCTCACGAGCCATCATCACTGTCAGGTCAAGCGGGAAACCATAGGTATCGTAGAGCTTGAAAGCGTCCTCACCACCGATCCGCTTTTCGCCTGCCCGCTCGACTTTCCCGGCCACTGTCTCGAAGAGGTCCAGGCCGCGGTCCAGGGTTACCCCGAAACTTTCCTCCTCGGCCTTGATTACCTGCGAGATATGCTGGCTGCGCTCCACTATCTCCGGGTAGGCCTCGCCCAACAGGTCCGCCACCCTGGAGACCAGCCTGTAGATAAACGGCTTGCGCAGCCCAAGCTCCCTGCCGAAACGCGAGGCGCGCCGCAGGATTCTCCTCACCACATAGCCCCTGCCCTCGTTCGAGCAGATCGCCCCATCCGCCAGGCTGACACTGAGCATGCGCACGTGGTCGGCTATTACCCGGTGGGCCGTGCCCTCTTCGCCCTCCCGGTAGTCCACCGCGCTGAGCTCGCTGATCTCCCCGACCAGCGGCATGAAGAGGTCGGTCTCGAAGTTGGAGGTTTTCCCCTGGAGCACTGCGCTTATCCGCTCCAGGCCCATGCCGGTATCCACGTGCATGCGTTTCAGCTCGGCCAGGGAACCGTCCCCGTGCCTGTCGAAACGGATGAAGACCAGGTTCCAAAGCTCGATAAACCTGTCGCCGCCGCTGTTGATCCCCGTGGCCGGGTCTCCGGCCTCGGCAGGGGATGAGCCGTCCGGGCCCGGGTAAAGGTCGAAGTGGACCTCGCTGCAGGGGCCGCAGGGGCCTACCTCGCCCATCTCCCAGAAATTGTCCTTGTCGAAGCGGAAAATACGCTCGCTCCCGAGATCTGTTTCCTTCTGCCAGAGCACCCCGGCTTCATCGTCATCCAGGTGCACGGTGGCATAGAGACGGTCCTTGGGCAGGTGCCAGATTCCGGTCAACAGCTCCCAGGCCCAGACTATCGACTCCGCCTTGCCGTAATCCCCGAAGCTCCAGTTACCCAGCATCTCGAAAAAGGTATGGTGGCAGGTGTCGCGTCCCACCTCCTCCAGATCGTTGTGCTTGCCCGAGACCCGGATGCATTTCTGGCTGTTCACCGCCCGGGTGTAATCCCGGGTGCCAGTGCCCAGGAACACGTCCTTGAACTGGTTCATCCCCGCATTGATAAACAACAGCGTGGAGTCGCCGGCCGGGACCACCGGCACGCTGGGCACGAAGACATGCCCCCTGGCCCGGAAAAAATCGATAAACTCTTTCCTGATCTGCTTTGACAGTCTCATAGTCGGTTCCTGGAAACTTCTCACACGCTTATTTGTCGTTTGCCTGCGCTCACCCCTGAATGCTCGCAAAGGCACGCCCGCGAGTAGGGGCGGTTCGCGAACCGCCCCTACATCTACCGCGGTGGCATACAAGTTTGTTTGACGCTCTTTTATTGCAGCTCAGACAGCGGCCTCTGTTCTCGCAGCCTACGGTTGCGCCCTGGTGGCGGCGGGGCAATCGCGGGCGCTATGCAGACACCTCCCGACAGTAATTCCCCCCGAATTAGTCTTTTTTAACAGGCTATTGGATCCGGATTTATATCTTCTTGTCGAGTCGGGAATGTTTTTCAGGGAGAGCCGGGCATCTCATCGGCGACCCGGCGTGCGACCGCGGCCTGGAAACCCCGGGAAGACAGGAACCTGAAGAGCTTCAGCCTCCGGGTTTCCTCTTCTTGCCCGGCAAGTGCGCCGAGCTTCCCGCGGGCCGCCTGCTCGGCCAGGTCCTGCTCTGTCAGTCCCAGCTCGGCCAGGGTACTCGCCACTGCCTCGGCTGCAGTTTGCGGCTGCACCCCGCGGCTCCTCAGCTCATGCACCAGGAGCCCGGGCGAGCGTGGGCTCCTGGCGATACGCTGGCGCACGTACTCGCGGGCGAACTCCAGGTCATCCAGCAAGGCCAGCCCGGCGATGCGCTCCAGGGCTCTTTCGACCGCTGCGGGCGGGAACTTGCGGGCCAGCTTGGTCCGGAGCTGGTGAGTCGAGTGCACCCTGACCGCCAGCAGGTCCATGGCCCGGCGGACCGCCCGTTGATACTCGAGCTCGTCAGGTCCCCCGGAGCCCGGGGGCCCGGGCTTTTTACGCGAGTCCCCGGATGCTGTCATTTTTCGGCGCCGGCACCCGGCTCATCTTTCTGCCCGGCTGCGGCCGGGGGAGCCAGGCCTATTTTCTTACGCACCTCGTTATCCACGGCCCTGAAAATATCCGGCTGCTCCTCGAGGAAGCTCTTCACGTTCTCCCTACCCTGGCCCAGGCGCTCGGAGCCGAAAGAAAACCAGGCCCCGCTCTTCTCGATCACTCCCGTATCCACCGCCAGGTCGAGCAGGGTGCCCACGTAGCTGATGCCCTTGTCGAACATGATATCGAACTCGGCCTCCCTGAAAGGCGGGGCGGTCTTGTTCTTGACCACCTTGACCCGCGAGCGCATCCCTATGACCCTGTCTGCGTCCTTGATATTGCCGATCTTGCGGATGTCCAGCCGCAGCGAGGAGTAGAACTTTAGCGCCCTTCCGCCGGTGGTGGTCTCCGGGTTGCCGAACATCACCCCGATCTTTTCGCGGATCTGGTTGATAAAGACCATGGCGGTGCGGCTCTTGTGGATGGTCGAAGTGAGCTTGCGCATGGCCTGGCTCATCAGACGGGCCTGCAGCCCCATGTGGGACTCGCCCATCTCCCCCTCGATCTCCGCGCGGGGCACCAGGGCCGCCACCGAGTCGACCACCACCACATC
>JAFGTO010000078.1 GCA_016934095.1 Candidatus Glassiibacteriota bacterium | reverse complement strand
TACTCCCGGGCAGATGCTGGCCAGGCTGCTCGGCCTGGCGCGGCTGTTCCCGCACAGCCGCGCTTTTGCCGGTTACACTTACGGCGACTTGAGCGAATCGGCCACCCACAGGATCGATTCGGCCAGCGGAAGCTTCCTGTTTTTCAGGCGCGAGCTGCTGGAGAAAGTAGGGGAGTTCGACGAGCGCTTCTTCATGTACGCCGAGGACCTCGACTGGTGCCGCCGGGCCAGGCAAAAAGGGTTCGGTATCTACTATTTCCCGGGCACCAGCGTAGTCCACCTGCAGGGAGCGGGCAGCCGGCAGCGGGCGCTGAAAAGCCTTTGGCACCTGCACTATACGGCCTTTCTCTATATAAGGAAACACCACTGCAGCGATTATTCTTTCGCTCTTCGCATGATTCTTGCAGTTGCTTTGGCAATGCATTTCACCTTTGCCGTAGCGCTGACCCTGATGGCACGACTTTTTACCCGGGCGGCAAAGCAAAAGTAAAACCGTAAAATGCCGATAATAAAAGGTAAATCAACCAGGAGGAGCTGGTCCAGATGTCGGCGGTCAAGCTGAAAATCTCCAACATACTGATCGCTGCAGGTGTGATGCTTTTACTGGTCCGGTCAAACCCGCTGCCGGCTCAGGTCGGGCAGGATACGGCCGCGGCACCCGAGGGGGCGGATACCCTGGCGGCGGAGCAGGCCGGCCAGGTCGATGAGTTTGACGCCAGCGTGGGTTACAACCTCAAAGTGATCGTGCGCCTGGCGCCGGTCTACCAGGAACCCTCGCTGGTCTCTCCGATTGTCGCCCACCTCCCTAAAAACAGCGTGGTAGCAGTCTCCAAGGAAGAAGACAGGTGGTACAGGATCGCTTTCGGCCCGGAAGGCAGCCGGACTATAGGCTGGGTTATCTCCTACGGGATGGAGCGGACCCACGAGCTGGAGTTCATCGTTACTTCTCGCGAGGATGCCGCTCGCTACGAGGGAGAGAAAATAGTAGTCGTCTCCGGAGAAGCCGCGGTGCGCAGCTTCCCCTCGCCGCAGGCCGGAGTACTGATGAACGTTTACCGGGACGAAGTTTTCGACGTGGCCGGGGAGAGCGCGGACTATTTCCGCATAGCGCTCTCCAAGGCGGTCCAGGGCTGGATCTGGAAGGGCGACGTGGATGATTATGTCGAGCCCAAGTTCAGCAGGGAAGAAGTTAAAGAGATGTCCCAGACCTCCCATCAGCAGATCGCCCGCCTCAAAGACCTGGATGACCTGCTGGCCGAGCTGGAGCAGCGCGGGGAGCTTTTAAACGGAGACATCGAAAAACTGGAGCAGCTCGCTGCGGAAAAGCGCGCCGCGGATGAGGCCGCGGCACGGAAAACCGAAGAGCCCTCGTTCTTCGAGTACGAGCGCTTGAAGAAACGGACCCACCTGAGTTTCGGTATCCAGCGCCAGGGCTTTACCGACAAGCTCGGTCTTTCCGCTGCCATGCTGAAAGGCCTGGGCATCGGTTTCGACTGGAACGACAGGTTTAAATTCGATTTCTCCTATTACTCCGGCAGTCCTGCCGTGCGGGCTCTCGGCCCGGAGCAGGACCCCCTGCCGTCGAGCATGGACAACCTGGACACCCTTGCCGTCTCCTCCAGCCTGATGCGCTTCGGCCTGCGGTTCCCGGTCCCCGCACCCAAGATGCCTCTGCTCAAGGGCATGGACCACTTCCTCTACGCAGGCCTGGGGAAGATGAGCCTCAAGCCGTCTGCAGGCGGCATCCAGCGGACCCAGAGCCTCTGGGGAGCCGCCTTGGCCTGGGGTATGAACAAGCGGCTCTTCGGGCACTTGCAGCTTGATCTCTCGCTGAATTTCTTCCTGACCCGGGCCGATGTTACCGAAGTCCTCAACTCGGGCCGTCCCCTGCTCCTTTCAGAGAAGGCTTTCCTGATGAATTCCGGTTTTTCCATGGGGGTGATTTGGGACTTCTAAGCCGAAAGAACTTGACTAAAGCCGCAATACCCTTGCTGGCCGGTATTCTCGGCTGCTCCGGCGGGGGAGACCTGACCTCGGTGGCCTCCAGCCTGGCCGAGACCCAGCGCCTGGCCAACCTGACCAGGACCACCATGGACGGAGTCTGGAAAGGGACCCTGCAGTCGGTGGGACCTGAAAAGTCGCAGCAGACCATTTACCTGGTCTTCGCGCAGTCCGGAGATATCACCCTGGTGCAGAGCCTGCTGATCCTGGAGGATATCGAGGTGGACGGCTCTGTCAGCCAGGACACTTTCCTGGTCAGGAACGGGATTTTCGATAATTACCGCGTACGCTTCAATATCTCCCCCTGGCCGTCCGGCTCTCTGGTGGCCGAGGACGGCCATCCCGTGCTGTTCGAGGGCGAGCTGAGCGAGAACATTTTCATCAGCGGTGAATTCAGCGCGGGCTCGCGCACCATAGCTATCTGGGAAGCGGAGCTTTTCAGCCAGTCCCAGGCCGCGCCCTGAGGCCCGGACATCCCCCTGCAAAAAGCCATCCCCTATTTAATCCGGATAATTTATAAGGACCTTGTCTTGTGCATTTCCAAACGCCGGTGGGCGCGGGCTGACAGAGCACAGGGCTTACTCGTTACTAAAATTTATGAATGATCCGGGTTAAT
>JAFGTO010000077.1 GCA_016934095.1 Candidatus Glassiibacteriota bacterium | reverse complement strand
CTGCTCCTGCCTAATTACCCACCACTGCAAACGCCCTCACCGGGAACGACCCCAGCCCCTTCACTTTCACCGGCACGGCAAAGAACCTGAACCCGGAGGCGGGCAGCTTTCCCAGGTTGCACATGTGCTCGACAACCGGGATACCGGCCGCCAGCAGTATCGAGTGCGCGGGCCGGGCCAGGTCCTCGGTGTCATCGATGTTGTACGAGTCAATACCCACCAGGGCGGCCTTGCAGCCTGCCAGGTGGAGGGCCGCCTCCCGGGTCAGGAAGGGGTGGCCCTCGAAATAGGCTTCCGAGCCCCAGTGCCTGTCCCAGCCGGTGTGTACCAGCACGGCCCTGCCGTCGAGCGGCGTGTCCCCGAACAGCTCCCGGCCGACAGGCCTGCTGCCGGCGTCCGCCCGGAAGACCAGCCCTTCCAGGCCGGCCACCGAGCTCAGCTCGAGCTGCGACAGGTCGCGGCCGTCCGCGTAACGGTGGAAAGGCGAGTCCAGGTAGGTGCCGGTATTGGCGGCCATCTCGATCATGCCGATATGGAACTCGGTGCCCGGGGCGTAATGCGCCCTGGATTCTTCCCGGGTCAGGAAGTCGGAAACCAGCGGGGGCGGGATCCCGCGGTAGGTAACCATACCGTGCTCTACCACGTGGCTCAAGTCGATCAGCCGTTTGCGGTCCTTACCCATCAGCGCTCAGTCCTCGGGCAGCAGGTTCACCTGGTTGGCGTGCAGGACCCGCTGGTTGCCGTCCGCCATCAAGATCCGGCAGCTCGAGCCGTCCGGCTCGGCACGGGCACAGAGGATGTCGCCGGCGATCTCGATACCGTTGAGCGCCAGGGCAGCCACCCTGGGCACTCCCGCCTGGGTGAACACCGCCTCGCCGTCCGCGAAAACGATCAGCACCCCGCCGTTTTCCAGCACCTCGAACCTGGCGACCTTGCCCGCGGCCTCTTCCGGGTCGAAGACCGCGGCATCATAGGCCACCATCACGGCCAGGACTTCCTTGTGCGACAAGGGCCTGGTGCGCCTGAAGCCCGGCACCACCGAGTTGGGCCAGAGGACATTGTTGCCAGCCGGATCGCCGCCGTGCCCTGCCGCGGGCAGGGCCTCGTCATAGCCGGCCAGGCTGCGGATGAAAGTACAGAGGTTGCCGGCTGCGGCGTATTCCCAGTCCGGGCCGGAGCGTACCTCCGGGGCCACTCCCCGCTCGTAGCCCAGGCTCATGCCGCCCTCCACCGCAGTGAAGCGCTCCGCGCCATAGGCCC
The DNA here is from genome assembly GCA_016934095.1 of Candidatus Glassiibacteriota bacterium. Taxonomy (GTDB): domain Bacteria; phylum Gemmatimonadota; class Glassbacteria; order GWA2-58-10; family GWA2-58-10; genus JAFGTO01. Next base: position 3,030 of record JAFGTO010000077.1, on the reverse strand, counting down.
GGTGCACGCGCACCTGGAAGTCATCCTTGAGGATGATGTTGGTGTAGACCCTCACCGTCTCATCGTCCGGGAGCACCTGGAAGCTCGCGCTGAAGTCCTTGATCGTTTTCAGGTGGTAGGGCCGGGTGCGCTGGATGAACAGCTTTCCATCCGGGGTGAGGCAGAAACTGTTGTCGTAGCAGTAGGTGCCGCCGGCCTGGGTGATCTCGAACCCGTGGTGGCTCGAGTAGCTGAAATTGCCGTACTTTTTCATTACGTGGTGCTTGGAGCGCTGGTTGAAAAGCTCGACCATGCCGCTGCGGCTGTGGCCCCGGATCAGCATTCCGGCGGCTGGCACGGCCACCGAGAAGCTCTGTTTCTCCACCTCTGCGGGCAGTTCCCTGGCGGTCCAGAACGGGTCGTTGTCCTCGAGCAGGTAAGCCCAGAAGGCCTTGGCCGCCCAGTAGGGGGAGCCAGGCCCGCTGTAAGGCTCGACAATCGGCAGGTATTTCCCCAGGTGCCCCATCTGCAAGAAACCGCCACGGCCCACAGCCCCGGATTCGAGGAAATACTTGAGGTTGCCGGAACAGATCCGCCGGGCCTGGCCTGGCTTGACAGGGGAAATGCCGAGCATCTGCGCCACCGGGAAGATGCTGACTGCGGCGAAGCGGTAGACCATGCTGCGGCCGTAGCAGGGGTAGGCGCCGTTGGCCGCGAACAGGTATTTGTAAGATTCGAGGAAGCGGGTGGCCCGGTCCAGCACCCTGGGTTTGAGCTCCGGCCTTCGCTGGCCCTCGACCCAGGCCCAGAAGAGGAAATAGGGCTGTATGACCCAGGAATTGTAGTAATCGTAGCAGTCGTGCACCCCGTCCCGGTACCAGCCGTCCCCTGAAAACCAGAAATCCATGCGGTCCAGGTAGCGGTCGAGCTCCTCTGCGCTGTAGTCCTGGCCCAGCTCCCGCAGGAAGAGGTTGATAAACATGTTGAAAAGGATCCAGTTCACGTCGTAGGTTTTCTTGCCGATCGCACTCTGCAGCCAGGATGCTACCTGGGTTTTCTGCGAAGCCGACAGCTTATTCCAGATTTTTTCCCTGGAGAGGTAGAGGTTGAGGCCGAGAGCGGCCATCTCCACCAGCCGCTGGTTGAAATTTGTCGCCGGGCCCCAGTAACCCTTGCCCTTGGGGTCGGTGCCGGCCAGGATCAGGTCTCGGTACAGGGCGGCCAGGTCGACCGGGCCGCAGTCGAGCCTGATGTCGCTCCGCTTGCTGCGGTAGAGGTAGGGGGCCGCCATCAGCATGGTGCGCGAGACCGACTCCAGCCTGTCCGAGTCTTCCCCGTGGCTGCTGGCCCTGCCGGGGAAAGCTATTGCCGCCCGCTCTACCTGGGCATGTTCGACCGCGCTGCGCATCAGGGTACAGAAGAGCTCGTCCCAGTGCTGACGGGTCCAGCCGGTGTAGGGGGATAACTCGCGGTTTTCCTTTAGCTTAAGCTTTCGCATCTTGATCAGGGTCTCCTTGCGAGGGTTTAGCAGGTTTATACCTTGTGTAAAAACTGTCTCAAATGATTTTTTCCAGTCTCAGCGCGCCCTTGTCTTCCCGGAACAGCACGAACGGCCCCTCGCTGCCGGGCAGTACTTCGATCCGGTCGGCGATGCCGAGCAGCCGCGCCGGGTTGAGCGAGGACAGCCTCAGGGCATCGGCCGGGGAGATGATCCCGGAGGCGGTGGCCCTGGCCAGGCCCTGAGAGAGGCTGGACCAGGCGCCGCTGAGCAGCCTGGTCCCCTTGATCCAGATAGCGCCGTCCTCGACCACCACGGTCTTTTCGTGCTTGGTGTATTCGCCCTCCGGGCTGCCGCCCAGGGAGACCAGGTCGCTGGTAAAGACCGAGCGCTCCAGGCCCTTGGCCCTCAGGCCCACTTTCAGGGCCTGGTACGGCACGTGGTGGCCATCCGGGATAAAGCTGGCCCAGAGCCGGTCCTCGGCCAGCTGGTAGAGGATAGGGTTGCGGTGGCGGTCGATCTCGGAGGCGCAGCCGTTGAACAGGTGGGTCGAGAGCCTGGCCCCGGCATCCACCGCGGCCGAGATCACCTCCGGCGAGGCGTTGTGGTGCCCCAGGCCCACCAGGATGCCGCGGCCGGCCAGGCGGCGGATGAATTCCAGCGCACCCCCAGCCTCCGGTGCCAGGGTGACATAGCCGATCCTGCCGCCGGAAGCCTCTTGGAACGAGTCGAACTCGGCCGGGTCCGGGGGCTTGATGTAGCGCTGGATGTGCGCGCCGCGGTAGCCCTCTTCCGGGCTCAGGTAATTGGCCTCCAGGTGGATGCAGTGCACCCTTTTGAGTGCCCCATCCCCGACAGCCTTGCCGATTGCGGCAAGGCCGGCCCGGATCACCGCCGGGTCCTGGGTGGTTACCGTGGGGCACCAGCGGGTTACGCCCTGGCTGAGGAGCTCCTGCTCGAGGTGGGCCAGCTGGTCGTTTTCCAGGCCGGCCCCTGTGAGGTTCACACCCGCGTAACCATTGACCTGGATGTCTACCAGGCCGCGGGTAAGCCAGAGGTCGGTCGGGGTATGGTCCGCACGGGTAAGCTCAGCCAGGCGACCTTTCTCCAGGCGTGCCTCCCAGCAGAAATCCCGGCCGGGTATTTTGACCGTGAAAATACTCATCTTCGGTGTACTCCTAATCCGGATTATTGAAGACTCCCCATTATTGAAGACTCCCCGTGAGCCAAGCTGCGGGGAATCTTCGATTGTCAAGATATTTGTCGATTATTTTTTTCGCTCGCTAACCCCGCAGCAAGCTGCGGGGAATGCGCTCGCTGTTTAATTCCACACGGGGCGTTGAGGTCTTTTTTCAACGACCCTCCAATTAGACCGGAGTATTCATAAATTTTAGCAACGAGTAAGCCCTGTGCTCAGTCAGGTGCGAGCTGGCATCCTTTTTGCCAACCTCCCGCCGGTCGGTTTGTCCGAATACCAGTGCCAAAGCAAAAAGGCTGCCAGCCCGCACCCACCGGCGTTTGAAAATGCACAAAACAAAGTCCTTATGAATTAT
>JAFGTO010000525.1 GCA_016934095.1 Candidatus Glassiibacteriota bacterium | reverse complement strand
GCAGGGGCGATCTCCTCCGGCATCCGGATCATGCTCGACCTGGCGGGTAAAAGCCCGGAACAGGTGGAGCGGGTGCTGCTGACCGGCGCATTCGGCAACTTCCTTCACCCGGCCAGCGCAGTGGGTGTGGGCCTGGTCCGGGGGGTGCCGCTCGAGCGCATCCACAGTATCGGCAACGCGGCCGGGGTGGGAGCGCGCGCGGCCCTGGTCTCCGGGGCGGAGCTGAAGCGCGCCTGCTCCATTGCCGGGCGCATGGAGTTTATCGAGCTGGCGGTGCAGCCCGACTGGCAGGACCGCTTCGCCGAGGCGATGTTTTTTCCCTGATCGTAAATGCCCGTAACCGGCACTAAAAATGATTGTTTGAAATTTATTTCCTTTTGAATCGATAATTGATATCAGTACTGGTTAAGTGCGTCAATAATCCCGGCAAACAGAGTAATACCGGGGGAATGAGCCACGACACCGTCTTTCGGGATTTGAAATTTCCCCCAAACCGTAAAGTAATATTTACCCTTTCGCCGCTTGGCGGGCATATCGAAGCCTTGTTTTCGCCAATGTCTTACCTGGTAAAGGTTTCTGAAAAAGGGAAAGAGGGACCGGGGGAAAGGGAAAAACTTTTGCAAAAGTTTTTTCCCTTTCCCCCGCCATAATACCATTTTAACCGGTAGCGACAACCACAAGAAAATCACCAGAGCGGCCGGCCGGTCGCCCCTGAGCTCAAATTCAGAACCGGGAGTCTCCCATGCTGATTATCGGAGAGCGGATCAACGCCAGCCGCAAGCGCATCGCTCCTGCGGTGGAGAACAAGGACGCTGGCTTCATTATCCAGGAGGCCGGGATGCAGATCGAAGCCGGCGCCGACTACGTGGATGCCAACGCGGGCACTTTCGGCCCGGAGCGCGAGCCTGGCCTGCTCTGCTGGCTGGTCGAGACCATCCAGGGCTCGCACGAGTGCCGGATCAGCCTGGACAGCCCCAACCCCGCGGCCATCGAGCCGGCCCTCAAGCTGCACAAGGGCAAGGCCCTGATCAACTCGATCTCGCTCGAGACCGCGCGTTTCGACTCGCTGCTGCCCCTGGTGCGGGACCACGGCACGGATGTGATCGCCATGTGCGCGGATGACCAGGGCATGCCCACCGACCTGGAGAACAAACTGCGCATCGCCGGGACCCTGGTCGAAAAACTCACCGCAGCCGGCGTGCCCCTGGAGAACATCTATGTCGATCCCCTGGTCTACCCGATCTCCACGGACCACTCCTACGGCACCGTGGTGCTCCAGGCCATCGAGCGGATCATGACCGGTTTCCCGGGCGTGCACACCAGCATCGGCCTGAGCAACGTCAGCTACGGCCTGCCTTTCCGCTTCCAGCTCAACCAGATGTTCATGGTGCTGGCCATGGGCCGCGGCCTGGATGCCGCCATCCTCGACCCCACGGACAAGCGGCTGATGGCCAATGTCATCACTGCCAGCGCCCTGCTGGGCCGGGATGAGTTCTGCATGAAATACCTCGAGGCCCACCAGGGCGGCAAGCTGGACCTGGAATAGTCCGGCCATCGATTGCGGCGGCACGGACCAGCCGCGCCGCTACATCATTATCATATGCCAGGCAATCTTTTTTTACCTCACGCCTGCCAGGCGCATTCCGCTTTTATACCCATAACCCCGTCCCCTGCGGGGCGGCGCACGCCTCACCCCTGCAATATATTATCCGAAATATTTTCTTTCCGCGGCCTTGACAAAACCCTGAACTTTTTATATCGTTAATTAGTCGTCCTGATTAGTACGACTAAAGGAGGCCATCCCATGAGCCAGTGCGTCGAGCACCTTCAGCAGCTCGGTTTCGCCCTCAACGAAGCCAAAGTCTATCTCGCCCTGCTGCAGTACAATCCGGTTACCGGCTACGAGCTGAGCAACAAGTCGGGCATCCGCCGCTCCCTGGTCTACGACGTGCTCAACCGGCTGATCGCGCGCGGCGCGGTCTACACCATCGCCGAGGACCCGGTCAAGTACATGCCCGTGCCCTACGACAAGTTCCTGGACACGGTCAAGCGGGATTTCGAGCACTCGATCGAAACGATCAAGGAAGAGTTGGACCAGGCCGCCCTGCCCCATTCCCTGGAATACATCTACCATATCAAGGGTGCGCGTAACGTGCGCAGCGAGATGCTGCAGATCATCGAGCAGGCCGAGCGCGAGCTGCTGCTCGAGCTCTGGATGCCCCAGGTCGGCGATGTCAGGGGCGCCCTGGCCGGGGCACAGGGCCGCGGCGTGAGCATCCACACCATGCTGTTCACCAGCACCAGGGTGGAGAACCCCGGGCATAATTTCTACCACGACTACATGCCCCTGGAGGTGGTGGCGACCCGGCTCAAGGGACATCACACCATAGTTGTCAGGGACAACCAGGAAGCCCTCATCGGCAAGATGCTGGACGAGGACACCTCCTGGGCGGTGACCACCAGGGACCCGGCGCTGGTCATGGTGGCCCGCGAGTTCATCATCCACGACATCATGATCGACCTGCTGATCCGCGAGTTCGGCAAGGATAAGCTGATCAAGATCTGGATGTCCAACCCGGACATCCACGGTATCGTGCACGAGCGTTTCACCGACGGAACGCAGAGCGCCGCATCCGGCGACCCGGAATAGACGAGCCATGCAGAAAATACCGCTCCAGGATGTCCGCGAGCTGAAAGTCCGCGCCCGCGAGCTGGCCGGCTCGCGCAGGCCCGCAGTGGTGGTGGCCGGGGCCGATGACCCGGTTACCCTGGCCTCTGTGCGCGATGCCCTGGCGGCCGGCCTGGTCAGGGCGGTCCTGGTCGGTGAGAAAGATCGGATCGAGCAGCTCGCCGGGAGTGGAGCGCTCGAGTTCGACGGCAGCGAGGTGGTGGACTGTAGCGCGGACGAGGCGATCCCCCGCTCGCTGGACCTCTTGAGAGACAGGGGCTTTGACCTGCTGATGAAGGGCCGGGTGAAGACAGGCGACCTGCTGGGGGCTTTCCTGGACCACAGCCGCGGGCTGCGTACGGAAAGGATCCTGAGCCACCTGGGAGTCTTCACCGCACCGGGCCGTCCCGGGCTGATGATCATCACCGACGGCGGGCTGAACCTGGCCCCGGACCTGGAGCACAAGAAAGACATCCTGCTCAACGCGGTGGAGGTGGCCCATCGCCTGGGTCTCGAGACTCCCCGGGTGGCGGTCCTGGCCCACGTGGAAAAGTCTCCCCACCACGACCTGCCGATGATCCGCCACGCCGAGGAGCTCACCCGGCTCAACCGCGAGGGCCTGCTGGCAGGCTGCCTGGTGGAGGGGCCCCTGGCCTTTGACAATGCGGTCTCCGAGGCGGCGGCCGGCAGAAAAGGCATCTCCGGCCCGGTGGCCGGCAGGGCCGATATCCTGCTGGCCAATGAGATCGGCATGGGCAACGTGATCTACAAGGCTGTCCAGTCATGGCTGGACGGGGTGATCGCCGGCATAGTGGTGGGCGGCAAGGTCCCGGTAATAACCCCCTCCAGGGCCGACTCGGAAGAAAGCAAGCTGGCGGCGATCGCCCTGGGAGTGATCCTGAGCTCCCCGGCGGACGGCGGATATACAACTTGAAGGACAGCCAGGCCTTTAGCGGGAAAAAGATGCGTACCCCCTTGATTTTCGTGATCAACCCGGGCTCCACCTCGACCAAGCTGGCTGTCTTCAAGGGCCTGCGCCGGCGCCTGGAGTGGAGCCACAGCCACCTCCGGGAAAACGAGGTCTACTATTCCTCGATGAAAGAGCTGGCCGGGCTGCGGACAGCCGGCATCCTGGAGGACCTGGCAGTCAAGGGTTACCATCCCGGGGATTTCGACCTGGCGGTGGCCCGCGGCGGCCTGCTGAAACCCTTGCGCGGCGGTGTCTACCGGGTTAACCGCAAGATGGTCGAGGACCTGGCCGCCTGCATCTACGGCCGCCACCTGAGCAACCTGGGCGCGATCATGGCGCAGCGGATGGTTGCGGGCCGCGGCGGCAAAGCCTACGTGGTCAACCCGGTGGTGGTGGATGAGTTGGCCCCGGTGGCCCGTATCTCCGGGCTGCCGGCGATAGCCCGGCGCAGTATCTTCCACGCCCTGAACCAGAAAGCTATCGCCGCCAGGGTGGCCTCGCGGCTGGGCAAGGACTACCGCTCCGCCCGCCTGATCGTGGTGCACGCCGGCGGCGGGGTCTCCGTAGGCGCCCACCTGGACGGCAAGGTGGTGGATGTCAACAACGCGCTCGAGGGCGAGGGACCGTTCTCGCCGGAGCGCTCGGGCGGGCTGCCCCTGCTGGACTTCCTGCGCTATGTCATGGATAACGGCCTGGACCTCCACCAGGCGCAGCACCTGATAACCCGCAACAGCGGGCTGGCTGCCTACCTGGGGACCAAGGACTGCCGCGAGATCGAGCGGCGGGTCCGGGAGGGAGACCCCCGGGCCAGGCTTTGCTACCGGGCCTTCGTCTACCAGGTCGCCAGGGAGATAGGCGCCCTGGCCGCCTCGGTGTTTAACGGCCGGGTGGATGCCGTGGTGCTCAGCGGCGGTATCGCCGCAGGCGGTTATTTCAGGCGGTGGCTGAAAAAACACGTGGGGTTCCTGGGGCCTGTCTACGCCTTTCCCCGCACCGGCGAGATGGAAGCCCTGGCCGCTGGCGGCTGGGAGGTCTGGATGGGCAAAACCCGGGCCAGGACTTACCGCTGACCTGCGGAAAAAGTTACGAACACAACAAAAGGAGGAGCCATGATCGGCCCGAGTATCAGAATCGATTCCTGCAAGGGCTGCGGCCTGTGCATAGCCTCGTGCCCCAGGCAGGTGCTGGCTTTCTCGGAGCGGATAAACGCCAGGGGGGTCCGCTATGCCGTGGCCCGGAGCGCGGAAAACTGCGCCGACTGCGGGACCTGCTACCTGATGTGCCCTGATGCGGCGATAGAGGTGCTGGAGCTGGCTCCGCTGGCCAGGACCGGCTGAGGGCCGGAGCAGGGTTCAGGCAGGTTTCGGACGTCCCGTAATGACCCGGGGGAGCATCCATGCAGAAAAGAGTTTTAATCACAGGCAACGAAGCCTGCGGAGCCGGGGCCATAGCAGCCGGCTGCGACTGCTATTTCGGCTACCCGATCACCCCGCAGAACGAGCTGACCGCCTACATGTCCCGCCACATGCCGGAGCAGGGACGGGTCTTTGTCCAGGCGGAGAGCGAGGTCTCGGCGATCAACATGGTTTACGGTGCCTCGGCCGCGGGCCGCAGGGTGATGACCAGCTCATCCTCGCCGGGTATCAGCCTCAAGCAGGAGGGCATCTCCTACCTGGCCGGCAGCGAGCTGCCCGCCGTGATTATCAATGTCCAGCGCGGAGGCCCTGGCCTGGGCAATATCGAGCCCTCCCAGGCCGACTACTTCCAGGCGGTCAAGGGCGGGGGCCACGGCGATTACCGCATGATAGTGCTGGCCCCCTCCTCCGTGCAGGAGATGTACGATTTCACCAGGAGGGCTTTCTACCTGGCCGACCGCTACCGGATGCCGGTGATGGTCTTGAGCGACGGCCGGCTGGGACAGATGATGGAGCCGCTCAGGCCGGGAAAAGGGTCCAAAAGCTCCGCCGCAAAACTGCCGCCCAAGGACTGGGCGCTCACCGGGGCGTCAGGCGGCAGGCCCAAGAGGGTGGTCAAGTCGTTCTTCCCGGCGGATGGCACGCTGGAAAGGCACAACCTCGAGCTGGAAAAGAAATACAATCTGATCCGCCGCACCCAGAGCCGGGCCGGGGAATATTTCTGCGAAGATGCGGAAGTGGTGCTGGCGGCCTATGGCACTGCGGCGCGGCTCTGCCGCGAGGCGGTCAGGAGGGCAAGAGCGAAGGGCCTGCCCCTGGGCCTGCTGCGCCCGGTTACCCTCTGGCCCTTCCCCGCGGCCCGGGTAAAGAAGCTGGCCGCTCGGGCCAGGGCTTTCCTGGTGGTGGAGATGAGCTCCGGCCAGATGGTGGAGGATGTCCGGCTGGCTGTCGAGGGGCGGGTGCCGGTGGCTTTCTATGGCAGGAGCGGAGGAGGAGTACCCGAAATCGGGGAGATCTACCGCCGGGCGCACAGGCTGCTGCGGGAAAAGGCCCAGGGGGGGTCGCAAGACCGGGGGACCGTATCATGAAACAGGCGAGGACTTTCAGGAAACCCCACGCCATGCTCGAGGTGGACACCCACTACTGCGCGGGCTGCGGACACGGGGTCCTGCACCGGATACTGGCCGAGTTGATCGATGAGTTGGACCTGCGCGGCCGCCTGGTGGGTATCGCGCCCGTGGGCTGCGCAGTGCTGGCCTATAACTACCTGGACATCGACATGAGCGAGGCCGCGCACGGCCGGGTGCCCGCGGTGGCCACCGGGATCAAGCGCGCCAGGCCGGAGTTGCTGGTGTTCGGCTACCAGGGGGACGGCGACCTGGCCTCGATCGGCACAGCCGAGATCATCCATGCCGCCAACCGCGGCGAAAACTATACTACCATCTTTGTCAACAACGGGGTCTACGGCATGACCGGCGGCCAGATGGCACCGACTACCCTGCCCGGACAGCGGACCGCCACCTCGCCCAACGGCCGGGACACCTCGACCATGGGTTTCCCCCTGAGGATGTGCGAGCTGCTCAATACCCTTCACAATCCCTACCTGATAGTGCGCACCGCCCTGGATGGACCGGCCGGGATCAGGAGCACCAAGAAATGGGTCCGCGAGGGCCTCATGGCCCAGATCCAGGGTAAAGGGTTCTCTTTTATCGAGGTCCTCTCGGCCTGCCCCACCTACTGCCGGGTCAGCCCGGAAGCAGCCCTGGAGCACCTGAGAAAAAAGGTCAAACCGTATTTCCCCACCGGGGTTTTCAGGCCGGCGCCCCAGGAGGCTGCCAATGCTTGAGCGGGTGATCTTCGCCGGTTTCGGGGGCCAGGGCGTGCTGACTATCGGG
>JAFGTO010000076.1 GCA_016934095.1 Candidatus Glassiibacteriota bacterium | reverse complement strand
GCCCAGCCGGGCCGCCGAGCAGCTCCGCCGGGTAGTGGACTTGTGCGGCGAAGACCCGGAGAACCGCCCGCTGGCCAGTCAGGCCAGGCAGGCTCTCGACTCGTTGAGAGTGGACTTGAAATAACTTCCTCGTGCGCCGGCCGCCCGCCCGACGGCGGATGATACGGCAACGGAGATTCAGTGAAGCGCAAAAACCTGTACCTGTTGACCATCCTCCTGGTGCTTGCCGTGGCCGTGCTGATTTACGGCCGCTCGCTGGGGTATGGTACCGTGAACTGGGATGACGCACTTTCACGTAAGGGCACTCAGGCTGACACGATTTTTAGCTGGAGCGGGTTTGTCAATACCCTGGGCGTCATTCTGCGCACCGGGGGCACTCTCCAGCCGGTACGCGACTTGACTTCTTTCCTGCTGGCCGGGGCGGCCGGCCCGGATGTCTGGTGGCCCTACCACCTGGTTTCGCTGGTCTTCTACCTGGGCACGGTCCTGTTTTTTTACCTTACGGTCAGGCTGCTCTTCGGCCGGATAAAGCTGCCCGGCGGGCCGGAGGCCGGGGAGTGGGGGGCCCTGCTGGCGACCGCCTTTTTCGCCTTCCACCCGGGGCATGTCGAGGTCGCCGGCTGGGTCCTGGGGCAGAAGGACGCCCTAGTCGGGTTCTTTTACCTGGGCGCTCTTTATTTCTACCTGCGCTCACCGGTAACCACCAGGCGGGACCTGGTCGTTTCACTGCTGCTGTATGCTCTGGCCCTGGGCTCCAAGCCTTCGGCGGTCTGCCTGGCGCTGGTCCCACCGCTTTACGACAGGATTTTCAGGCCCGGCCTTTTCAAGGCCGGCTACATCTCAAAACTGGCTGCCGTGTACTCGCTTTATTTCCTGCCGGCTGCGGCGGCAGCGCTGTATTTCATCTCCACCACCGCCAGGATCGGGGCCGTGGGAGGCCTGGAAGACCCGCTCAGGCAGATGCTCAAGGTGGCTGGGGCCCTGAGCTTCTCGGCCTTCAAGCTCATCCTGCCGGTGAACCTGAGTCTGCGCTACCCCGCTTTCGATTACGGCGGGTTCAACGGCTGGCAGATGGCCTTTTATTCTGCGGCCGCCCTGCTGATCCTGTACTGGGTGGTCAAGGCCTACCGGGAGCGGATGCCTTACGCCTTTTTTGCCTGCTGGGCGCTGCTGGCCCTGCTGCCGAACCTGAACCTGGTGCCGATCCGCATCGAGCGCGCCGACCGCTACTACTACCTGGCCTCGATGGGTTTCAGCGGCCTGGCGGGGTATGCCGGGGTCCGCCTTGTGGCGGCGGCCGCCGGGGCCAGGAAAGCCGTGCTGGTCTCGCTCCTGCTGGTGCTGTCCTGCCTGGCCCTGGTCAGCGCCAGGCAGGTGGGCTACTGGCGGGATGGACCCGCGGCCTGGGGTCGGGCCCTGACAATCTATCCGGACTTCACCCTGGCTCGCGTGGCCCTGGGCCACAGCTATCTCGGGCTCGGGGCCCGTGAGCAGGCCCTGAGAGCCTATCGCCCCCTGCTGGAGGGCGGGACACCGAACGTGGAGGCGCTGAAAGGCACCGCGGTCGTCCTGGCGGACAGGGGAGACACGGAGCAAGCGGTCAGCCTGCTCGAGCTGGGAAGGCGCCTGGCGCCGGGGGACTATGAGCTGGTGGAGATCCTGGCCGGGCTGCTGGTGCGCAGCGGCCGGCTCGAACAGGCCAGGGAGCTGGCTGCGCTCTGGGCGGCTGCCGAGCCGTGGAACCCGGAAGCCGGGACCATGCTGGCGGAGCTCTGCCTGCGGCTGGGAAGACACGGTGAGGCGGGCAGGGTCCTGGATGCTCTGTTCAAGCAGCGTCCGCAGGACGTGGAGCTGATGAACAGGCTGGCCCTGGTGCACCTGGACAGGCAGGAAAGCGGCGAGGCCGAGCGGCTGCTCCGGCAGGCGGTGAAACTGAATCCGGACTATACGGAAGCCTGGATGAACCTGGCCCGGCTGTATGCTTCGTCCGGCAGGGCTAATCAGGCGGCCGGCATTTACTCGCGCTACCAGGCTGATCGGCTGGACCTGGAAGGCCTCGAATTCATGGGCGCACTCTACCACGAGCGGGGCAACCTGGAACGGGCACTGGCATATTTCCTGGAGATTACCCGGCGCTGGCCGCACCTGGCAAAAGGCTATAACAACGCAGGGGTGATCTGCGAGCTGGCGGGCCGCTACCCGGCCGCGGATTCGCTCTACCTGAGGGCCATCGAGCTGGACACGCTGTACATAGATGCATTTTTCAACCGGGGCAACCTCTTGCGCCTGAGAGGCGACCCTGCCGGGGCGCTCAGGCACTACCTGCGGGCGGACTCCCTGGCCGGGAGACAGGATGCCGCCATCCTCGAGGCGCTGGCCGCGACATTCCGGGAGCTCGGAGAGCAGGCTGCCGCTGAGCGCTGCCTCGACAGGCTGAAAGCACTGGAAAGGCGACGGCCGTGAGAAAGCAACCGCTGACGGGCCTAGCCGGAAAATTGAAGAGAGTATGGACATGAATCGAGAAAAAATAAAAAACAGGTTTGTCCGGCTTTTTTTAAGCCGTCCTGGCCTGGCAGCGGGTGCCGGGGTGCTGATCCTGGTACTGGCCATTTACGCCCGGAGCCTCTGGTTCGGTTATGTCAACTATGATGACGGGTTGATCCTCAGCAAAAGATGGATCGAATACCGCCAGCTTTCCTGGGAGGGGCTGGTCAACATGTTTTCTTTCATGGGCATGACCAGCTACCAGCCGCTGCGGCACCTGGCCCTCGCCGTGGTTTACCGCCTCTGGGGACTGGACCCTTTCGGTTACCACCTTTTCAACCTGCTGTTTTACCTGTTGAACATCTGGGTGGTTTTCCTGCTGCTGAGAAAGCTGCTCGTCATCTGCGGGGGGTTCGAAAACAGCCGCCTTCTTTTCTGGTCCTGGGCCGGCACCGCCTGGTTCGCGGTGCACCCGGTGCATGTCGAGTCGGTGGCCTGGATGCTCTCGAACAAGGAACTACTGGCCGGCCTGTTTTATTTCCTGGCGCTGTTAAGCTACCTGAAAAGCTGGGAGAGGGGTTTTTCCACCGGCCAGTACCTGGCGAGCTGGGTATTCCTGGCCCTCGGCATGCTCTCCAAGCCGAATGTCGCCGCCCTGCCGCTGGTGATCATCGCTTTCGAGGTCCTTTTCCGCCGTCGCGATTTCGACTGGAAGCTTTTTGCCCTGAGGGTAGTTCCTTTCCTGGCCCTGGTCGGCACGGGAGCGGTCTATTACATTTTTTATACTTCGGCCTTTACCGGGATTCTGCACGGCAGCCTGCGCATCCATTCCCTTTCTTTCGCCAGCGTGCTGTCCAAGTACGTCAAGCTGCTGCTGCTGCCGGTAAACCTCTGCAACAGTTATCCTCCACCGTATTTTACCGGCGAGTACAACTACAGGCTGGCCATCTATCTCCTGGTGGACCTAGGTATTTTTACCGCGCTGGCTTACGCGCTGCTCAAAGGCAGGAAAGCCATCGCCTTCGCTATCCTGTTTTTCCTGCTCAACCTGCTGCCGGTCTCGGGCATTTTCCCGATCAGCATTTTCATGGCGGACAGGTACCTTTACCTGTCCTCGCTGGGTTTTATCCTGGCCGGCGTCGTTTTGCTGTCCGGCCTCCGGGACTCTCTGCGAGCCGGTGCCAGGGCAAGACGGTGGCTTGCACTGGGAGGGGTCTCCGCCGTGATTGCCCTGACAGTCCTCGCCTCTGTCCGCTGTCGCGACTGGAAAGACGGCATTTCCCTGTGGGGCTCTGCGGCCCGCACCTATCCGAACTTTCAGTTCAACCATTACGCACTGGGAGTATGCCTGCACAGGGCGGGGCGCCTCGAGGAAGCGCTGGTATCTTTTCAGAAGACGAATATGTTCCACGAGCACCTGCTGGCCACCTACCATATCGCAAAGATCATGGATGAGATGGGGGACTCTGCGGCCGCGGAAGACTACTACTCCAGGGTGGCCCGGCTCTATACAAAGGATGTGGGCGAGGAGAGGATGCTGGCGACCGTATACGAGCGGCTCGGCAAGCCCGAGCTGGCCGCCCGGGTCTGGCTCGAGAGCGGAAAGAAGTATCTCTACCTGACGGACGAAGTAAAAAATTCCGTGCGCCAGCTCATGAGGGGCG
>JAFGTO010000075.1 GCA_016934095.1 Candidatus Glassiibacteriota bacterium | reverse complement strand
GACTCGGTTACCGCCGCCATGCCATTGGCTTTGCGGGTTGATATACCTCCAACTTGGGAGACAAACAGCTTTCAGGACGCACTCCCGGATTATTCATAGGGACTTTGTCTTGTGCATTATAAAACGCCGGTGGGCGCGGGCTGGCAGCCTTTTTGCTTTGGCACTGGTATTCGGATAAACCGGCCGGCAGGAGGAGGGCAAAAAGGCTGCCAGCCCGCGCCTGACAGAGCACAGGGCTTACCCGTTGTTAAAATTTATGAATGATCCGAGCTAATAAGAGGGGAAACAGGGGTGTGTCTTAAATATGCGATATCGTTTAATTTTTGTGAATAATCCAGGCTAAAAGAATGTATTTGCCCAATCGCCCGGCTTGGGTTATAATAAAACTCCCCGGCTCTCGGCATTGAGAAGGCGGATATCCTGGAGATAAATATACTACTGCTGGCTGAATCCGGTAAGTTTGTCAGCCTTACGCTCGAACGGATGAATTCGTCCTTAGCGGCTGCCAAAGGCCGCCGCTTTCAAGCGAAGGTACTTTACGGTTACCGCTCTAATACCGCTGACTTGAGTCGGCGGATCAAACAGGCCCTTTGGGGATTGGCTTAAATCTTCGCCTGAAGGCGAGGGATTTTCTCCCATTCCCCGAATGGGACAGATAAAACGTACCTGGAGACCGGATGATCCCCCGCTATACCTTGCCCGCAATGGAGAAGATCTGGAGCGATGAGCAGCGCTTCAGCTTCTGGCTCGAAATCGAGATCCTGGCTTGCGAAGCCCTGAGCCGCCTGGGAAAAATCCCTGCCGAAGCGGTTAAGAACATCCGCGAGAGGGCCGCTTTCGAGGTGGAGCGGGTCCTGGAGATCGAGGAAGAGGTAAAGCACGATGTAATCGCTTTCCTGACCAACGTGGCCGAGCACGTGGGAGAGGACGCCCGCTATATCCACCAGGGCATGACCAGCTCCGACCTGCTGGACACTACCCTGGCCCTGCAGATGCGCCAGGCCGGCAGGCTGATCCTCGACGAGCTGGAGGACAAGGTGCTGCCAAACGTGGCAAAGCGCGCCTTGGAACACAAGGACACCCTGATGATCGGCCGCAGCCACGGGGTCCACGCCGAGCCGATCACTTTCGGCCTCAAGCTGGCCCTCTGGTACGATGAGCTGAATCGCGGCGCCCGACGTTTCAGGACCGCAGTCGAGGACGCCTCGTACGGAATGGTCTCCGGAGCGGTCGGCACTTACGCCCACCTCGAGCCGGAGGTCGAGGTCTATGTCTGCGAAAAGCTCGGGCTCAAGCCCGCCAATGTCAGCAACCAGGTCATCCAGCGCGACATCCACGCAGAATACCTGGCCGCGCTGGCGGTGCTGGCCGGGTCCATCGAAAAATTCACCATCGAGATCCGCCACCTGCAGCGTACCGAGGTGCTCGAGGCCGAGGAGTATTTCTCCAAGGGGCAAAAGGGGTCGAGCGCCATGCCCCACAAACGCAACCCCATCACCTGCGAGCGGCTCTCAGGCATGGCCCGCCTGATCCGCGGCAACTGCCTGGCCGCCCTGGAAAACCAGGCCCTCTGGCACGAGCGGGACATTTCCCATAGTAGCGTGGAGCGGGTGATCCTGCCGGACTCCACCATGATTGTCTATTACATGCTGGTCAAGTTCGGCGACCTGGTGAAAAACATGCTGGTCTATCCCGAGCGGATGAAGAAAAACCTGGACAGCCTGCACGGCCTGATTTTCTCGCAACGGGTCATGCTGGCCATGACCGAGAAGGGCTGCTCGCGCGAGGATGCTTACCGCCTGGTACAGCAGAGCGCCATGAAAGTCTGGAGCGAGGGTGTCGGGTTCCTCGAGACTCTCAAAACCGACAGCGAGGTGGCTGCATACCTGGATGACGATGAGCTCGAGCAGCTCTTCGACATGGCCGTGCACACCCGCCACGTGGACTACATCTTCAGGCGCGTGGGGCTGCTGTCCTGAAAAGATGACGATAACCGCCTTGTCAAAATACTTTAAATCATAATTACAACACCATAAGGATCAACGAGATGCAGGCTATCAGAGAGACCAATCTGAATATCGGCGAGCTGCGCCGGGGAAAAGTGCGCGACTGTTACGACCTGGAAGATCACCTGCTGCTGGTGGCCACAGACAGGATCAGCGCTTTCGATGTGGTCATGCCCAACGGCATCCCCTACAAGGGGCGGGTGCTGAACAGCCTCAGCGCGTTCTGGTTCGGTAAGACCGGCCACCTGGCGGACAACCACGTGTTAACCACCGATGTCGGAAGGATAGTTGAAATGTACCCGGGGCTGGCCGGCCGGGAGGAGGTGCTAGACGGGAGGACCACCCTGGGCCGCAAGGCACAGCCCGTGCCGGTAGAGTGCGTGGTGCGCGGGTTCCTGGCAGGCAGCGCCTGGGTGGAGTACACGCAGAAAGGCACTGTGGCCGAGGCCAGGATGCTTTCCGGCCTGGAGCGCAACCAGAAGTTCGAGACTCCCCTGTTCACCCCGGCGATCAAGGCCCAGAGCGGCCACGATGAAAACATCTCGATCGAAAAGATGAAACAGATGATCGGCGACAAGCTGGCCGGGCGGATAATCGAGACTTCGCTCTCTCTTTATAACTATGCCTGCAAGGAAGCCCTGCAGCGGGGCATCCTGATCGCCGATACCAAGTTCGAGTTCGGCCTGGCGGGCGAAGAGCTGCTGGTCATTGACGAGATGTTCACCCCGGACAGCAGCCGTTTCTGGCTGGCGGACAACTACCGGCCGGGTGCCCACCAGGAGGGTTTCGACAAGCAGCCCCTGCGGGACTGGCTGCAGAAGCTGACCGACCAGGGCAAATGGGACAAGACCCCGCCGGCTCCAGATCTGCCCCCTGAGATCGTGAGCTTCATGAGCGACCTTTACCGCCGGGCCTACCGGATGATCACCGGCGAAGAGATAACCTGAAAATCGGGAAAGCCAGCCATGCAGATCGCGCGCGGCAGCGGG